>CAZACG010000079.1:0-6594 GCA_964483645.1 uncultured Oscillospiraceae bacterium
GTCCTCCGATGTGCTGGCCAGCGCCGTATCCGCGTATACCTATCATAAAAATAAAAACCTGGATATTCGAAACGGTCTGATCATGATGTTCAGCGTGCTGATCTTTACGGCAGTCGGCAGCTATGTGGCAAGCCTTGTGCCTTCTTCGACGATGGGCAGCTTTTCCGTTCTGATGACGTTCCTGCTCGGCGTGAAGTTTATCGTGCGGCCTGTGATGACCACCAAGGAAAGCATGGCGCAGACGTCTGCCAAGAAGCGCGCGCTTCAGTCGATCCTCTGCGGCGCAATCATCGGCTCGATCTGCGGATTCGTCGGCGCGGGCGGCGGAATGATGATGCTTCTGATTCTGACAAGCGTTATGGGCTATGAGCTGAAAACGGCGGTCGGCACCAGTGTGCTGATTATGAGCTTTACGGCGCTGACCGGCGCGGTGTCCCATTTCGCGATTGGCGGCATGCCGGATATGACGATCTTAGTGCTGTGCGTACTGTTTACCCTGCTGTGGGCGCGTATTGCAGCTGTATTAGCCAACAAGGCGCAGCCGAAGACGCTCAATCGGGCGACGGGTGTCGTGCTCGTGGTGCTGGGCATCGTCATTATGGGTTTTCAGCTGCTTCAATAAAACATCAAGCAGCATCTTTTGATAGGCTCCCCATCAAGCAGAACCTCGAAATCAAAAGCTTCGAGACTGCGTTATGGGGAGCGTTTTTTGCTGAATGGGGGGGAATTGCGCAAAGCATCATGCAGCGAGTACAAAACAGCTTCGAGCTGCGGACTGCTTCGGAAGCGGGGCGCGCCTGCTTGTGCGTTCCGCATCCGCTAAAGTCTGCTGTGATCATTCGGGCGCGGCTTATAGATCAGATCATGCTCAATGTTCGCCCAGATGTCCATGGCCGCCGTGCGCAGCTGCAATTCGACCGGGATCATCCGATGCTGACCGTTTTGCGATATAGGCACGCGCAGAACGAGATGCAGGCTCTGATAGCCGCTCTTTTTAGGCTTTTCGATGTAATTGCGTTCATCGGCGACCTCGACGGCAGGGGAGGCGCAGATGAGCTGAGCAAAGCGATAAATGCTGATTGTGTCGCCGAGCACGACGCGAAGCCCTGCGATATCATGCAGCGCGGAGGCTGCAGCGGAGGCTGTTACGGGAAGCCCCTTCTTGAGCAGCTTACCCTGAATGGATGCGGGGGATTTCAGACGAAAGGTCAGCGCGCGAATATCCTCGCCGGTTTCCTTGATCAGCTGCTGACGGGTGGAGCAGATGAGCAGGAGCGTCGTTTCCACGGCGGCTTCGTAGGGCGCGTAAAACGCGGAGGAAAACATGGAATCGGGGCTGTTGCTGCGTGCGTTTGTCTTTGGTGCGCAAGCGGATGGCTGCAATCGTTTTCACCTCGATTTATACGTCTTATCTGCTATCATATCGGAACGCTATGACGGGGGTGCGGAGAAAAGGCGGAGGCAATGTGATCAATCGCGGCGAAACATACCATGCCAGAATATGCTGTAAGCGCCCTGCTTATGCGCCGGGCGATCCGGGATTGCGCAATCTTGGTGCTGTACAGAACAGGCTTTTTTGTTTATAATAAATGGAACGGAAGAAAAGAGAAGGGATAGACGTATGAAGAAGTCTGTAAGCGCTGCGCTCGGCACTGGACAGACGCTGCGCGCCGTGGGTGCGCGCATTGCTGACTGTGGCCGCAGCTTTAGTGTTTTATGGGTTTGCCATCAATGCGCGCTACGCGAAGCTGGATGAATTTATTGCTGATGAGATTCCGAGATTGACGCAGATGACGGCGATTATGTTTACGGTGATCTTTGCCGTCGCTGCGGCGGTACAGATGCGCGTCGGCAGGAGACTGCCGCTGTATACGCTGCTTCTGCTGCTGACGGCGACGGGCGCGATGCTGCTGGGTAAAATCTCGTTGCTTGATTATCTGAGCGACGACTATGATATCTTTTTACAGCATTGGATTGACAGCTATACCGGCATGACGATCAAGGAAGGGTTGGGCACATACATTGGCAGCGACTATTCGCCGCCCTATCTGTATCTGCTGCTGCTGATTTCGCGCTTCCAAAATGGCCCGTATATGTATATGGTCAAGGCCGTTTCCGTAGCCTTTGACGTGCTGCTGGCGTATGCGGTCATGAAGCTGAGCAGCTTTCGTATGAAAGGCGAAGCCGGGCCGATCCTCATGTTCCATATCGCCTCGATTCTGCCTACTGTGGTCTTCAACAGCGCATATTGGGGACAATGCGATGGGATCTATACATCCTTTTGCCTGTTGGCGCTGTACCTCATTTTGTGCGGAAAGCCCGCAAGGGGGATGGCGTGCTTCGGCGTTGCGCTGTCCTTTAAGCTTCAGACGGTATTTTTTCTGCCCGTGCTTTTGCCGTTGTGGCTGCGCAAGGAGATCAAGTTGCGTCATGTGCTGCTCATTCCGGCGGCGTATATGGGCATGATGCTGCCTGCGCTATGGGGCGGAAAGTCTCTGCATCACGTGCTGACGGTGTATTTGCAGCAGGCGGGGAACTATAACTTTATCACCGTCAATGCGCCGACGCTGTATCAGTTCCTGCCTCAGAGCATGGATTTGAGCATGCTTTACGACATGTTCGGCGGCATGGCCATGCTGCTGGGCTTTGCGATGCTGCTGCTGGTGTGCGTGCTGGTCTGCTGGCGCAGGGAGCGTCTGACGCAGCAGAGCGTGCTGCTTGCCTGCGTGCTCTCGCTTTCGGGCATTCTGTTCTTTATGCCCAAAATGCATGAACGCTATACGTTTGGCGCGGATGTGCTCTCGCTCGTACTGGCGGTCTATGACCCCAAGCAGGTCGTATTGCCGCTGTGCTTTGGTCTGGCCTCCTATATCTGCTATACGGAGGGGCTGCCGGGCGAGCCTGTCATGAGCCTGAAATGGGCGGCAATGTTCCAGTTTGCGAGCATTGTGATGACAGCGATCCGGCTCTTAAAGCAACTGAATGAACCGACAAAGGCGCAGCTGACGGAGGTGAAGGCGTGATGAGCGAAGGAAGAACATTCGGCTTGAGGGGCTTTGATCCGCTGCGTATGGCGATGCTGCATACGCCTTCGCGCACGCAGGCGGGCTTGATCTGTGTGTTGTTATGCGCCGCATTCTTTGCGCTTGCGCTCACGCTGTGCGGCGGCATGCAAGGGGCTGAGGTGATTGCGGTGGTCGGCACGCTGTGCATGGCGCTGTTGATGCTGGGCGCGGCCTATGCAATGAAGGAGCGCATGTTCTCGGTGATCATCTGGCTATGCGTCGGAGCGCTGGCGATGCTGGCAGTCGGCGCACATCTGACTATGCTGGATATTACGCCGGGGCGCTATACGAATGTCCTTGAGCCGTTGCTGAGCGATATGTGGAATTATGAACTGGGTACGGCAATGGCATGGGAGGACGACGGATGGACGGGGATGTATCTGATCGTCTGCGCGCTGATTTCGCGGCTTGAGAATTTCTCGTGGCTCTACGCGCTCAAGCTGGTAGATCTGGTCTGCCAGTGCTTGTGCGCGCTGGCCGTAGTGCGGCTGGCGAAGATACGCGGGGCGAAGACGGAGGGCATGCTCTGCGCGATGTTTGCGGCGGTGCTTGCGCCGACGATGCTGCTCAATGCCGGCTGCTGGGTGCAGTGCGATGCGACGTTCGCGATGCTTGCGCTTTGGGGGCTTGCGATGCTGCTTGACGAGCATCCGCTGGCGGGCTGCGTGCTCCTTGGCGCGGTGGTCTCCGCCAAGCTGCAAAGCGCGTTTCTCTTCCCGCTGCTCATCGTATGCTTCATGCGCGACAAGGTTTCCCTGCGTCATTTGCTTGCGCTTGCGCTGTCTGCGCTGGTCTGCCATGCGCCCATTCTGACGGAAGGATACGGCCTGTATTCGGTCGTCCATCGCTATGACATGCAGCTGGAAACCGCAAGGGAGACCATTGGCCTGACCGATCATGGCGTGGGCATTTTCGGACTGATGAAGGTGGTGTCCGTACGCGAGTTCAGCGGCCTCGGATTGTATCTGGGCATTGCCTGCTCTTTGCTGGTTGTGCTGGCGCTGCTGCGCAGCCGTGAGCCGCTCACGCGCTGGGACATGCTGCTGGGCGCGCTGCTGCTGGCGGCGGGCTTGCCGCTGGTGCTGCCACAGGTCAATGCGCGCAGCCTGTATCTGGCACTGATGCTTTCCTTTGCTCTGGCGGGCGGCGTTCGGCTGATGGCGGCTACGCTGCTGCTGGAGCTGGTTTCTCTGTGCAGCTATATGGCGGCGATTTTCAGTCATGAGATTATGCCGATTTCCGTGCTGAGTCTTTTGGCGATTGCCGCCGCTGTGCTTATTGCGCTGGAGCTGATCGTCAGGCTTCAAGGCGGCGCTGCGCATGCGTGCGCCGAGGAGGAAGAAACATGAGACGCATGATGGAGCGCATGGATGAGCGAATGCGCACGCTGCTACTGCGTTCGATTTGCGCAAAGAGCGGATACTGTCTTAGCGCGATGACCGCTGCGGCGTTTTTCCTGCTGCTGATGACGCGCACACTGGTGCAGCTTGCGCAGGCGCAGCCGGTTATGCGCGCTGTCGGCGTGCTGACTTTGACGCTGCCCGTATGGATCATGGCGCTGCTTGCAATGCGCATCGTGCGCAGCGAAGGCGGGAGTTTTTTGCAGGGGCTGCTTGCCTGTGCGCTGTGCGCCTTGGCGATGCTTGCCCGCCTGAGCTTTATCGAGCGCTCTTCGGGCGATTACGACATCTATCTGTCCAACTGGCTGAGCAAGCTGTCGGAGGGCTCGTTTTCCGAATGTATGCGGACGAATATCGGAGAGTATCATGTGCTCTATCAGTACATTCTCTTTGTGATTACACGACTGCCCGTGCCTCCTCTCTATGCGGTGAAGGCGGTTTCCTTTATAGGCGATGCGCTGCTGGCAGGCGCGGCAGCGCGGCTCGCGGCGAAGAACGGTCGGCAGAGCTTTGGGGCGTTTGCTGCTGTGCTGTTGCTGTCTACTTGCGTGCTCAATGGCGGCATGTTTGCGCAATGCGACAGTCTGTATGCGGCCTGTGCGCTCTGGGGATTGGCGCTGAGTCTGGAGGGCAAGCCGACGCGCGCCGCGATGTGCTTTACGCTTTCGCTGGCCTTTAAACTACAGGCTGTATTTCTGCTGCCGATGGTCGTCGTGCTGTGGAGTGGCAAAAAGCTGCGCGTTTGTGATGCGTTTGTATTTGCGGCGACGCTCGTGGTGGTCTTGCTCCCGGCGCTGCTTGCGGGCAAAAGCCTTTTATCTGTTTTAGACATCTATATCGCGCAGACCGGGCTGTATACGGGCCTCGGATATGGAGCGCCCAATCTCTTTGGGCTGATGAATACGACAGGACTGGATGTGTACGCCTACGGCAATTTCGGCATGGCGCTCGCTTTCGGCGTATGCGCGTTGCTGGTATATGCGGGCGTAAGCTCGGGGGGTACTCTGGACGAGGATGGGTATGTGCGTCTGTCCTTGCTCATGGTGCTCTCTGTTGTATATCTGCTGCCTAGGATGCATGAACGATATTTCTATCTGGCGGATGCGCTGGCGCTTGTGCTCGCATTTCGTCGCAGAAAAACAATCCCCGCCGCCGTACTGATCGCGCTTGCCGGATTTTCAACCTATTGGGATCTGGGCATATCGCTGCGCGCCGCATCGCTGATGCTGCTGACGGCGTGGGTTTTTGTTGCGGCAGATCGAAATAGCTGTTGCAAGAACAACTGAACATGGTATAATCATCAGTAACGGCTAACCAGATGTGCGCGTCGCGCAGAACGGAGGATATACATGAACAAAGAGGAGATGCTCGCGTTTCTCAAAAATGAGGCGAGGGGCATTGCTGCGATGCTTGGTCCGAATTGCGAGACTCTCGTTCACGATATGACTCGCCCCGGACACCCGATTCTGGCCATTTACAACGGAACGGTCACCGGGCGCGAGGTGGGTTCAACGGCGGACATATTCGGCGATATCGGTGATTACGACGAGACCATTTATCGCAATAAGGATTATACCAATCAGTTGGTGCTCTCCCGGGATGGACGTACGCTCAAGAGCACGACGTTCAACGCCGTGGGCAAGGATTATCACTTTGCGCTGGGCATCAACATGGATATCACGCATATGGTGCGTGCGACGCAGATGCTCAGCGAGATGGCGGCAACCAGCGGAGAATTGCAGCAGACGCTCATGCAGGATGCGCGCAGCCAGCTTGAGGAGCTGCTGCGTGAGTGCATCAACGCGGTTGGCAAGGAGCCGGAGCAGATGAAGAAGACCGACCGCATGCGCATCATCCGCATGCTTTACAAGCGGCGCGCCTTTACCTACCAAAAATCTGTGGCGATTGTCTCCGAGCAGCTGGGCGTTTCGCGGTATACGGTGTATAAGTATATGCATGAGCTGGAGGAGGCGGAGAAAAAGGGCGAGCATCTGGAATAAACGGCAATGAGGCTGTCAGAACCAGAACAGCGAACAGGAAATCCGTGCAAACGGAGGCCTGGAAGGTTGCTTTTTGAGGCTGACAGCCATGATTATGCGCAAAGGAGCTGTCAGGCTGCGAAGCCGGAC
>CAZACG010000080.1:0-6557 GCA_964483645.1 uncultured Oscillospiraceae bacterium
CAGCAGCAGCGTCGCGATAACGAAGTTGGGCATGGAAACAAGCCCCGTCGTCACCACCTGAATCACCTTGTCAAGCATCTTTCCGCGGTTCAGCGCGGAAATCGCACCCAAAATGACGCCCAGCACAATGGCCAGCGACGCAGCGCTCAATCCCATCCTCGCCGAATACGGCAACGCGCCGAAAATCAGCTCGGAAACCGTGGAACCGATCCATTTGGTTGACAGACCGAAATCGCCGTGCAGAATGTTTTTGAGGTAATTGACAAACTGAACCGGCAGCGGCTTGTCAAAGCCATACTTGGCCTCAAGCGCTGCAATCGTCGCGTCCGTCTTGGCCTTTTCGGAGCTGAACGGGCTGGCCGGAATCGCGTGCATGACGAAGAATGTAATGGATACCACCAAGAAAATCGTCAGCACGGCCATGAGCAGCCGCTTGATGACATACATCAGAAATTTTGAATCCATGCGCACCTCCGCGCAGCACCGCTTGACCACGTTAAAGCGTCACCGCGCAACCTTGATATAAGAATAGTGTTTTGATTTTAATTCAAATGCATAAAAAAGTCAAGGGGTTTTCATCATTCGTTTAGCCCCAGTCTTGAAATAATGGGCTATAATCCCTGTCAATGTTAAATAAATCAACGAAAACGAAAAAAACGCGGTTTTGATCAAACCGCATTTTTGGCTCATGAAACTTTCAATTTTCTTTGCTTACTTCGCCGTCTCCAGCGCCTGTGCGCCCAGCAGCAGCGCGCCGGTCACGCCGGAATTGATGCCAAGTGCCGGGGGAACAATGTAGGAATCAATGTTTCCGGCGGTCAGCTTTTCGGAGGCCACGTAGCCGTTGAGCAGGCGAATGGTCTTTTCGCGAATGCGCGGGAACAAGTGCATCTGCTGCATCACGCCGCCGCCGAGCACAATGATCTCCGGGGACATGGTCACAATCATGTTCGCGCACATCTGCGCCAGATACTCCGCCTCCAGATCCCATGCGGGATGATCCTGCGTCATCAGCTTGGCAGACAGACCCCAGCGCTTTTCAATCGACGGGCCGCTGGCCAAGCCTTCAAGACAGCCGCTGTGGAACGGGCAGACGCCCTGCGGCATCGGATCATTATCCATGGGACGCAGGAACATATGGCCGATTTCCGGATGCACCAGACCATGCACCAGCTTGCCGTCCACCACAAGACCGCCGCCAATGCCCGTACCAATGGTCACATAGAGCAGGGAGCCAAGTCCCTTGCCCGCGCCCATCTTGTACTCCGCCAGCGCCGCAGCGTTGACGTCCGTATCAATGGCCGCCGGCACACCGATGCGATTGCGCAGCTCGTCAAGCAGCGGATAGTTCTTCCATGCCAGCTTCGGCGTCAGCGTGATGCTGCCATAGGTCGGCGATGCAGGATTGAGATCCAGCGGACCGAAGGAGCCGATGCCCAGCGCTTCCACGTCAAACTTCTTAATGAAGTCCACGATCTGCGGTACGGTCTCTTCCGGGGTCAGCGTCGGAAAACTGGCGCGCTGCAGCACGTCGCCCTGCTCGTTGCCAATCGAGCAGACCATTTTGGTTCCGCCCGCTTCGAGTGCTCCAATGAACATTTTCATTTCCTCCTCATGATCATGCCGCGTTATGCGGCCGGATAATCCCTTTCGCTTCGGCGCAGAATAAGCGAACGTGCTTGATTCCTCCGATTCAACTGCGATGATTCTTATGATACGCCATAGGCAAGCACCTGTCAAATAAAACTTTGCTCCAACGCAAACAACCGGAGGCCTCTATGCTCGATTCATCCGCTCAATCCGATATGCTTTCGGGCGACGTGCGCGCGCTGGTTGTGCGCATCGCCGCCCCCAGTCTCGGCGCGATGCTCTTTTCCGGCGCCGGCACGCTGCTGGACGCGCTGATGCTCAGCCGTGCAGGCGAGAGCGCCGTCGCCGCAGCAGCCGTCAGCTTTCCCCTGCTGACCCTCATTCAGACCGTCGGCTTTACCCTCGGCATGGGCGCCGGCAGCAAAATCAGCCGCAGCCTCGGCGAGCGCTGCCGCAAAGAAGCCAAGCTCGCCGCTTCATGCGCGCTGCACCTTGCCCTCGCGCTCTCCTTCGTACTGTGCGCCCTCGGCATGGCGCTGACCGCACCGCTGATGCGCGTCTTCGGCGCGCCCGAGCAAATACTCCCGACTGCGATTGAATATGCGCGCTACGTGCTGCTGTCCGCGCCGCCCCTATGTCTGAACCTCGTGCTGAGCAGCCTGCTTCGCGGTCAGGGAAAAACCCTGCCCAATCTATGTGCTTTCGGTCTTGGCACAATGCTTGGCGCAGGGCTTGAACTCCTTCTGTGCATCCGCCTTCGCTTTGGAATTCGCGGCGTCGGCGTCGCGATGCTCGCACGCGAATATACGGCGCTGTGCATTCTGAGCGCCTTCATGCTTCGCGCAAAATCCCTGATCCGGCCTTCGCTGCGTCCCATGCTTCCCGATGGAGACACGCTGCTTTCCATCCTACGCTACGGCCTGCCCACGCTGCTGCGTCAGGGCGTGGCGAGCCTTTCCGGCTTGCTGCTCAGTCATGTTTGCGTGCGCTTCGGCGAAGCCGCGCTCGCAGGTATGGGGCTTGCCACGCGCACGATGGCGCTGATTTCCGGCGGTGTGATCGGCTTCGGCCAGGGCTTTCAGCCCGTATGCGGCATGAATCTGGGCACAGGAAACATCGAGCGCGTCAAAGAAGCGTATGCCTTCTGTATGAAAGCCGTGATTCTCGCGCTGCTCGCGCTTGGCGCACTCCTGTTTCCCTTTGTCAAATTCCTTTTATATCACTTGGGCATGGAGGCGCATATCGCGTCCTTCGGCGCTCGCGTGCTGCGCGCGCAAAGCGTCGTGCTCTTTGCACAGGGCGCAATCATTTTGATGAATATGCTCGCCCAGAGCATGGGCAGACCGGCGCGCGCCACGCTGGTCGCTTCAAGCCGTCAGGGCATTTTCCTGATTCCGCTGCTGCTGATTCTGCCTTCGCTGTTCGGCGAAGCCGGTCTTGTGCTTGCCCAGAGCGTGAGCGATTTGATTTCGCTGCCGTTTTGCTGGCTTATCACTCGCCGCTTGATCAGCGAACGCTCCGTTAAATGTTCCTCGTCCTCACCGACCTGATGTTTTCATGCTCGGACAGCGTCGCGATCAGATCCACATACTTGGTTTTGCTTGGCATGGACAGCGTATACAGGTTGGTGTACAGGTTTCCGTCCTCCCGGCTTTCCGCATGAAAGTCCACATCCAGCACCTTCACACCGATGCTTTCAAAGTAGCTGTGCAGAAATTCCAGCGTCTGAACGCGATGAATGAATTTGACCTCCAGCTTTTTGAGCGTATTGACATGCACAATGCGCTGCATGAGCCGCAATATGATCAAAACGATCACGCCCGCCGTCAGGCCGATGGCGACAAAGCCCGCGCCCACAGCGATGCCGATGCAGGCCGTACACCACAGCGATGCAGCCGTCGTCAGGCCGGTGATTTTGCGTTCAGAGATAAAGATCGTGCCGATGCTTTCAAAGTAGCTGTGCAGAAATTCCAGCGTCTGAACGCGATGAATGAATTTGACCTCCAGCTTTTTGAGCGTATTGACATGCACAATGCGCTGCATGAGCCGCAATATGATCAAAACGATCACGCCCGCCGTCAGGCCGATGGCGACAAAGCCCGCGCCCACAGCGATGCCGATGCAGGCCGTACACCACAGCGATGCAGCCGTCGTCAGGCCGGTGATTTTGCGTTCAGAGATAAAGATCGTGCCTGCGCCCAAAAAGCCCACGCCGGAGACGACCGTTGAGGTAATGCGTCCAAGGCTCACGTTAATCAGCGAACCCTGCCCCAACTGCACCGCGCAGGCCACATGCTGATGCTCGATGAGCGAGATGATCGCCGCGCCGACGCATACCAGTACATGCGTGCGCATCCCCGCCGGTCGATTCTTGATTTCGCGATCGATTCCGATCAGCGCGCCGATAAACACCGCAACAAAAATGCGCATCAGCAGCATCTGCGTGCTCAGCGGCTGACCAAAGGCAGCTAATCCGTCCAACATGAAGACGCCTCCTCGATAAGCTTCGCTGTTCCGATCCGCCGCCCCGCGAATCGGATACGTTCCATTCCGTCGTTATCCATAGTATAGCGTGATCGAATAATCCATTCAATAGTTTTTTCATCAAAATGCACGAAAACATATTCCATTTGACAGCATTGTACAACTGGTTTACAATAGAAAAAACGCCGAAGGCCGCTTGACTTCCAAAGTGCTTTTCAGCAAAGCAGATCCGAAGATATCGCAGGTCGCTTCGCGCCTGTTCCGCAGCTGCTTTTTCGCGATTTTTACGCTGTAAGTCCTTCTGCAAAATTTCGGACTCGACCATAAAGCAACGGGACTTACGTCACTTAGCCGGTAATGCAACCGGCATTATGCCGGTTTTGATTCAAAAGGAGGCGGTTATGAAAAACGCATCGCAGGAGCAGCTTGCCGCGCTGCGCAAGCGAGCCGACAGGATTTTCCGGACGCTCCCGCCCCTTGACAGGCGCGCGGACGGTGCGCTGAGCGCGCGCAGCCGTGATGCCTTTGAAAACGCCGCGCGCAGGATCCTTTTGCAAAATCGCGCGGTCGGCGCCTCCGTTGTTCTTTGTTCCTCCTCCGGCGCGGTGGATACGTTCTGCTTCGGGAACGCCCGCCTGCATCCACGCAGACCCGTGCGCGATACCACTTGCTTCCGCGTCGCTTCGGTCAGCAAGCTGGTGATGACCTTGGGCGCACTGTCGTTGACTGAGGACGGCCTGCTCGACCTCGACGCGGACATTTCCAGTTATCTGGGCTATCGCGTGCGCAGTCCGCATGCGCCGGACGTTCCCATCACGCTTCGCATGCTGCTTACGCATACCGCCGCTATCCGCGATGAAGGAAGCTATGGCACGCGCGGTATGGAAAGCGGCTGCACGCTGCATGAGCTGCTTAGCGATGTCCAAAACTGGCTCGGTGGCCGACCGGGCGAGGTCTTTCATTACACCAACCTCGGCGCAGGCGCGGCAGGCGTTGTCATGGAAAAAGCCGCGGGCGAACCCTTTGAAGCCATCATGCGCAAGCGCGTCTTTTCCAAGCTCAGCATCCGCGCCAGCTATGATCCTCGTCAAATCGTCCCTACCGATGATCTGGCAGACGGATACGGCGTGCACGGCCTTCTTCCCCCGATCAAAAAATACGATGCAGCCGTACTCGCCGCAAAACCGCCCGAGCCCTTTTGTCCGGAGACGGACTACCTCATCTGTGCGGGCCGCCTGATCACAGACAGCGCCGGGTTGGCGCGCCTTGTGCAGCTGCTGGCTTCCGCAGACGGCATGGGCGTGCTCTCCCCTCAATCGCTCGCGCTCATGCGTGCTGTGCAGGACGGCGCGCACGGCGTTAAGCCCATGGCGCGCGGGCTGAATACGGCGTTTTTGCCGGACGTGTTCCCCGGCTTCTCCCCCGTCGGTCATCAGGGCGTGGCCTACGGCATGTGCGCCGAGCTTTTCGCCGATCCCGCCCGAAACGTCGGCGTGGGCGTGATGACCAACGGCGTTCGGCTGGTTCGCGCTGCGCCGCTCATGCGCGTGGGCTTTGATTTGCTCGCGCTGGGCTTTGCAGCCCTGAAAAGTTGAGCTTCACAATTACGTCACATTCTTTCAAAGATTTCTTAATAATAACACCATGTTCTATCCACAGCCCCCGCATATACTATAGCCATACCAGCAATGGTGGTTTACCCCATACCGATCGCTAAAATCCGAAAGGAGATTGATTTTATGCGTACTTCCCGTTGTTTTCATCGTCTATTTGCGTTGACAACCGCGCTTGCGCTGACCGCAACCATCGCGCTGTCCATGCCGGTTCAGGCCGAGGGAGCCGCCTTCACCCTTATTGAAACCGCCGAGGATGCGCCGGTGCTCTCCACCCGCGAGATCGCCAAGGCATGCCGCTCCTCCGTGGTCGCCATCGAGACGGAAACCAAAGTCGTCTACAATAACTACGACAGCAATTATTACAATCCGTTTGGCAGCATGTTCGGCTTCCCGGGCTATGGCTACGGCTATCCGGATACCCGTCAGCGCGAGTACACGCAAACCGGCGCGGGCTCGGGCATCATCCTCTCCGAGGACGGCTACATTCTCACCAATAACCACGTCATCTCCGGCGCGGACAAGATCACCGTTTACGTCATGGACGAAACCGGCGAGGAAACCACCTATGACGCCGCTTTGATCGGCGCTTCCGAGAGCAACGACGTCGCTGTGCTCAAGATCGACGCTTCCGGCCTGAACGCCGCCTCCTTTGGCGACAGCGACAAGCTTGAAATCGGCGAACCCGCCGTAGCTATCGGCAACCCGATGGGTACCGTGCATGGCTCCGTAACCGCCGGCATCATCTCCGCCACCGAGCAGGAGCTGACCATCGACGACGTGACCATCTCCGCCATTCAAACCGACGCCTCTATCAACCCCGGCAACTCCGGCGGCGCGCTCTTTGACGAGCACGGCAGCGTCATCGGT
>CAZACG010000081.1:0-3062 GCA_964483645.1 uncultured Oscillospiraceae bacterium
CGCCAGTTAGCATATCCTCGATCGGCAGCGTTTCTCCCTTAGACAGCGCGACGAGCATTTCCCCTACGCACATGTCGATCCCCGGAACGCCGATGCCAAGTCCGTTGAGCGCGGAAAGATCCAGCTGGGAAATCACCTGATCGATTGTATCGTTCATCGTCGCCTCCTCAGCGAAGCACGTCCACAGCCATTTGTGTCAGCAACGTGAAGACGGGAACGGCGATAGAGAGCAGTGCAAGCCTGCCGCACAGCTCCACACGCCGCGCTATAGAGGATGCATCCATGTCCTCGCAAACCTGCACGGCAATCTGCGTCATCAGCACAACGCCCATCGCCTTGAGCATTACACGATAATACTGCGTCTCAAGCCCCAAGGACGTCAAAAAATCGGTGATCGTCTCCACATAATCCGCCGCATCCGGCAGCACCTGTCCGAGAATGAGAATGCCGAAGGCCGCAGACAAAAGCCCGGCAGCCTGCGCATTCATTTGCCGCAGCAGCATGACCATCGCCGCAGCCAGCAGGCAAAAGCCGATCAGCTTTGTCCAATCCATGCGCATTTCTCCTTTGCTCCTTTTTCCGTCAGCTTTGCTCAAACGCCGTGGAACTACGCGTCCAACTAGTACAGTCCGAATATGCTCTTGACGCTGTTGAGCAGTTGCGCAACCAGATCGACCACCAGAAACAACACGACCACCAGCCCCGCCACGGATGCAAGCACGGCAATATCCTCGCGTCCTGCCTTTTGAAGCACCTGATTGACGGCAAAGATCAGTATGCCCACACCGGCGATCTGAAACAGAAGATCAATATTCATAGCGTCTCCTCCATACGTCCTTACGCCAGAATCAAAAAGACGGCTGCGCCGCCTGCCAGCGACAGCGTGCGGATAAGCTGAGCGCGCTTGCCCGATTCCTGCCGAAGCGTCTCCTCTCGACAGCGCATACGCTCATCTGCTTCTTCAATCAAACGAAGCTGTTCATAAAGCCCCCTTTGTCCCAGTTCACCGATTACGCCTTCAAAAGCGGCTCTGTCCTCCGCGCTGAGCACGCCATAGGAGGAGAGTTTTGCGCTTTCCTGCGCATAGAGCTGCGCAAGCGGCATGCCGCTGCTCAAATCGTCGGCTGCGGTATGCAATAGTCTTGTCATCTCTCGTTCCTGCTGCGTCCCCTTCATGTTGATCCTCAGGAGAAGCTCCTCAAGCGGCGGCTGCTCATAGCGGATGATATCGTTCATGCGCAGCAGGCAGCGCCGCATGGCCTGCACATAGCGTACTCTTCGCCCTTCACCGTCTGCAATCACAAACCCCAGCGAACTGACGGCAATCATCGCCATCAGCGCCACATCCCAATGCGCCACAAGCATCCTCCTTTGCGCTAAGTAGCTTTCCTTCCTCATCGTATACACCAAGACATGAAGCCCGTTTTCCCAATTCAATATAGCGTTCAAACAACCGCGTTTCAAATAGTCTTCGCAGCATCGGCCGCGCAAGCATTCCACGCATCCCCTCCGCATGCGCAGACGCCAGCAGACCGACGCCGCTGCGCGCCGCTTCCATCAGCGCCTCCGAATCCTCGCTTCTCCCAACTTCGTCTGTCACGATGACTTGCGGGGACATCGCTCGAAGCAGAAGCAGCATTCCTTCAGCCTTAGGCGCGCCGCAGAGCACGTCGATTCTTCTGCCCTCGCCGTTCTTGGCGATGGATGCAAACAGCTCCTCACGCTCGTCTGCCACCGCAACGTGAAGTCCCTTCTCATCGGACAAATACAGCGCGGCATTGCGAAGCGCCGTCGTCTTGCCGCAGCCGGGCGGACCAAGCAGCAACACGCGTCTCGTCCGCCCGTCCGCCGTCAGCAGATGTACAAAAAACGTTCTGCCCGCATCCGGTACAGCTCTGGCTATGCGCAGACAAACCGAGGAGATCGCGCTCATGCGTACAAAGCTTCCGTTTTCCATGACGGCATGTTGATCCTCAGGAGAAGCTCCTCAAGCGGCGGCTGCTCATAGCGGATGATATCGTTCATGCGCAGCAGGCAGCGCCGCATGGCCTGCACATAGCGTACTCTTCGCCCTTCACCGTCTGCAATCACAAACCCCAGCGAACTGACGGCAATCATCGCCATCAGCGCCACATCCCAATGCGCCACAAGCATCCTCCTTTGCGCTAAGTAGCTTTCCTTCCTCATCGTATACACCAAGACATGAAGCCCGTTTTCCCAATTCAATATAGCGTTCAAACAACCGCGTTTCAAATAGTCTTCGCAGCATCGGCCGCGCAAGCATTCCACGCATCCCCTCCGCATGCGCAGACGCCAGCAGACCGACGCCGCTGCGCGCCGCTTCCATCAGCGCCTCCGAATCCTCGCTTCTCCCAACTTCGTCTGTCACGATGACTTGCGGGGACATCGCTCGAAGCAGAAGCAGCATTCCTTCAGCCTTAGGCGCGCCGCAGAGCACGTCGATTCTTCTGCCCTCGCCGTTCTTGGCGATGGATGCAAACAGCTCCTCACGCTCGTCTGCCACCGCAACGTGAAGTCCCTTCTCATCGGACAAATACAGCGCGGCATTGCGAAGCGCCGTCGTCTTGCCGCAGCCGGGCGGACCAAGCAGCAACACGCGT
The DNA here is from genome assembly GCA_964483645.1 of uncultured Oscillospiraceae bacterium. Lineage (GTDB taxonomy): Bacteria > Bacillota > Clostridia > Christensenellales > Aristaeellaceae > Ventricola. The sequence continues at coordinate 2,622 of CAZACG010000081.1, forward strand.
CTCGTCCGCCCGTCCGCCGTCAGCAGATGTACAAAAAACGTTCTGCCCGCATCCGGTACAGCTCTGGCTATGCGCAGACAAACCGAGGAGATCGCGCTCATGCGTACAAAGCTTCCGTTTTCCATGACGGCATGTCCACATACGCCTGCGCGATGTCCGCCTGGAAGCGGGATATACCCCCGCGCCATCTGCGCTTCATAGGCGTAGCGTGAACGTCCGCATAGCAGAGAGATCAGTTCCTCCATCTCCCTTTCGCCCATAACCGGAGGCCATTCTCTTCCTTCGCCCGCCATGACGATCTCAATCGGCTTGCATATGCGAAAGCGAACCTCCGTCACTTGTGCCGCTTCCGGTTTCTTCAGCTCTCGCAGCCGCCTTGACACCTCCGGCAGCAGATACGGCTCCAGTTCACGTCTCCACATGTTCTCTCTCCCGCCAATT
>CAZACG010000081.1:3162-6527 GCA_964483645.1 uncultured Oscillospiraceae bacterium
AAAAAGAAAAACGCGGAGCTTTCGCTCTGCGTTCATCATATGTGGCAGTATGTCCTTTTAGCCCACTTCAACAACTTCCGTTCCCTCGATCGCTGCGTCAATGAGCGTCTGAGTGTCCAGTGCTTCCTCCGCCTTGCGGATCAGCTCCTTGCGCGGATGGGTTGCCGGATGCTTGGGCGTAAAGACCGTGCAGCAGTCCTCATAGGGCAGCGAGGAGGTTTCAAAGGTATCAATCTTTTCCGCACGTTCAATGATCTCGCTCTTATCCATGCCAATCAACGGCCTGAACACCGGCATAGACACGACTTCATCCGTACAGCCCAGCGCTTCCATGGTCTGGCTGGCAACCTGACCGACGGATTCGCCGGTAATCAGCGCCTGCGCACCGTCCTTCTTGGCCAGCATTTCTGCAATACGCATCATGTAGCGCCGCATAATCAGCGTCGTATAGTTCTCCGGGCATTTTTCGTGGATTTGCATCTGGATCTCGGTAAAAGGCACAACGTACACGCGCATCTTGCCGCAATACTCGGAAAGCCGACCGGCCAGCGTAAGCACCTTTTCACGTGCGCGCTCGCTGGTATAAGGGAAGGAATGATAGTGCACGCAGCACAGCTCTACGCCGCGCTTGGCAATCATGAAGCCTGCCACAGGGCTGTCTATACCGCCGGAAAGAAGCAGGCACGCTTTACCGTTGGTCCCCATGGGCATGCCGTTGACCGCGGGAATCTTTTCGACGGACAGATACGCCTGATTGCGGATTTCAATGGTCATCTCATGATCCGGCTTGTTCACATCCACAGCCAAATGCGGCACATGATCAAGGATATACCCGCCCGCCTCGCGCATAATCGCGGGGGAATCGAGCGGATAGCGCTTATCCGAGCGCTTGGCCAGCACCTTAAACGTTCCGGAGAGCGGGCGCATCATTTCCGCAGCCTGTGCGCAAACCGCCTCAAAGTCGTCCTTGGGCATTTCCACCGCAGGAGACACCGAATGCACGCCGAAAACCTTCGTCACGCGACGAATACATTCGTTCAGATCAGTAAAATCGGATACATAAATGCGTCCGTCGCTCAGCCACACATGTCCATGCACCGGCTGCACGGCCAGCTTGACATGATCGACCAACTTACGCAGAAAAAAGGGACGGTTCTGCCCCTTCAAAAAAACCTCGCCATAGCGAACCAGCAGAATCTCCCTCATGTTATCTCCTCCTGTACATTTTAAGTGTCGCATACAGTTTTTCCATCTGATCTGCGACTTCCAGCATATCATCCATCGTGTTTTCAAGTCCAAGACTGACGCGAATCGTTCCATCCGCCTGCGCGGATGTCAGACCCATGGCGCGCAGCGTCGAGGACACCTTCTGCTTGTGAGAAGCGCATGCGCTTCCTGTGGAAACCAGCACACCGCTACCCTCCAGCGCGTTGCGCATCACCTCTCCTCGCACGCCGTCAAAGGAAAGGCTCAAGATATGCGGCGCGCTGCAGGGATCCTTCGGCAGGGGGCCGTTGACCGTAACGCCTTCCGTTTGGGACAGCCGCTCATACAGCGCCATCTTCAACAGACGCATTCCGTCGATCTCCTGTCTGCGCGAAGCCATTTCGCGCACGGCGGCGAGCAGACCCACGATGCCCGTGGAATGGTAGGTTCCCGAACGCAAATTCCTTTCCTGTCCGCCGCCCGTGATCTGCGGAATCAGTCGAACGCCCTTGCGCGCAACCAGCGCGCCCACGCCCTTGGGACCATGAATCTTGTGTCCGCTGAGCGCGTAGAGATCAACGCCCATCTTTTCCATATGCATCGGCACACGCATAAAGCCCTGCACGCCGTCAACATGCATCAGCGCATGAGGATTCTTTTTCTTGGCGATTGCAGAAAGCTGAGCGACAGGCTGAATCGCACCGGTTTCATTGCTAACCTGCATGCAGCTGACCATCGCCGTATGCTCATCAATAAGCGACTCGCATGCTTCAATATCGACGATGCCCCGCCGATCAATGGGCATCACGCGCACCTCATGTCCCAGCTTTTCAAGCCTCTTCATCGTTTCCGCTACAGCGGGATGCTCGATAGCGCTCAAGACAAAGTTAGCGGGCTGTCGAAGCGTCTGTGCAACGCCAAGAATCGCCAAATTATCGCTCTCCGTGCCGCCGGCCGTGAAGATCACCTCTTCGGGCTGCGCACCGAGCTCGGAAGCAATCGCTCTGCGGCATTCGTCGATTTCGTGTTCGACCTCCATAGCCGGTCTATACGCTGCGGAAGCGTTGTAATATGCCTCGCGCATACTCCTGCTCATGGCCTGTACAACGGATTCAAACGGGCGTGTTGTCGCGCTGTTGTCCAAGTATATCATACAGTCTGCTATTCCTTCTTACAAGTAATCAAGCGATTCAGGACGGATCCATGAATCGCTCAGACGTAACGTCTCCGGCACGGCAGCGCCATGCCGAAGCTTGCGTCTCATGCCGAAATCAGCCCTGATAGACGCCGGGCTGCACATAATTGCAGATCATGGAGACCATTTCCTCGCTCGGCTCAATGATGATCATGTGCTTCTTGTTTTCTTTGACATAGTAGAAATAGAACAGGTTGCCGTCGCGATTGATGAACCAGTTTTTCTTTTCAACGTCCTTCATGGACAGGAAGCGCTGAAAGCTTTCATGCGCCACGTGACCGCAGGCCGCAACATTTTTGACATTCATGCTGCCCAATTCCTTGCGCTTGGCGCTGCGAAACACCTGCGCAAAGTCAAGCGAACCGTTCGTGAAGGTGTATTCATACTCCAGCTTCAGCCTGTCCTTGCCGATAAAAAGCAGCACAGCCAGCGCGCCGCTGATCAGCATAAGCACCAAACCGGAAACGCTAAAAGCCATAAACATCGTCTGCAGCAGCAAATATGCGTATAGGCCAAAGACGACCACAAATACCCAAGAAAGAACATAAAGCAGATTGGGCAAAAATCTGTTCCGGCTCGACACGATATCCTCTTTGAAATTATCCATCATACGCATAATCCTCCAATTTAAGTTGTAGCTCATATTATAGCACCAACATACATAAAAGGACAAGCTTTTTGCACGGAGTTCTTTTGTGGAACGCAAAGTTTTGCGTATCGAATCAAAACAGCAGCAGGAATAAAGGATTTATCACGCTTGAGCGCGAAATATGGAATGTTAATCTATTCTCGGAGGTTTTTTGTGGCATGAAATGTCCCCATTGCGGCGCATGGAACCGCGCCTACCTGCCCAAGTGCGGCCGATGCGGCTTTATTCTTGAGGGCAACGATTCGCAAAAACAGGCTTCATGGGAAGAGGCTATGCACAGCAAAAAGCCGTCGCTTCAGGTTGTTCAGTTTGAAG
>CAZACG010000082.1:0-6505 GCA_964483645.1 uncultured Oscillospiraceae bacterium
CTTCCATCCGTATTCCATGGTCAAGGATCATCGAACCGGCTACGAAACCAGCAACGTGGACGGCGTCATGGACGGCGAGCTGGACGGCTTTATCACGGCGTATTTGCAGATGCAATAAACAGACGCTCTCCGTCACGGCTGTCGTCGTGACGGTTTCCCGCAAGGGGACGAAGGACTGCGAAACGGCGGAACATCAAGTCCTGCGCGCCCCTCTTCCAAAGCTGTTTCGTGCTCGCTGCACGATGCTTGATGCAGTTTCCTATGCGTCAAGAAAAGTTGATCCCGATTTAAACCGTATCTCAACAGCTTGACCTTCCCGGACGGGAAGGCTTTTTCCTCTGACAAGGAAGTGAACCTATGAAAAAGATGAACCTACTGACAAACGTGCTGGCTGCGCTGATGGTGCTCCTTGCGCTTGTGGGCGCGCTGTGCGGCGCGGTGGTGCAGCAGGCGCAGAATCCGCTTTTGTATGGCTCGCAGTCCCGCGAGGCGGTTATGGATTCCATGGGCTTTGAGAACGAGGACGAGGTGACGGCCTACATCGGGCTTGACTGGCAGGCGCAGGATGCTCTGGCGGGCAGGATGGCGCTGACCATGCGGCTGGAGCAGGGCGAATTCAACATGGAAGAGCTCAATGCCAAGGAGCGTCGGCATATGAGCGACGTGCACGAGCTGATTCGACTGGCGCAGAGGGTCAGCCGGGGCTGCATGGCGCTCGCCGCCGCGCTGGTGGTGGTTACGGCGTGGACGGGCGCGAGGGATGGACGGCGCTTTGGTCTGCTGCCGGGTGCGCTTGCGGGGCTGCTGCTGGCTGCGCTGTCGGCGCTGATCGTCTGCGCGCTGATGAACACGCAGGGTTTTGAGCAGATGTTTGTGTGGATGCATCAAATCCTCTTTACCAACGACCTTTGGCTGCTTGATCCGAGCACGGACATTCTGATTCGAATGATGCCCCGGCTGCTCTTTGAGCGTGCGGCGCTTCAGGTGGTCGATTCGGCGATTCGCGCGTTTGGGATCACATGTGCGATGCTGTTTGCGGTGCATGTGCTGGTTCACGGAATGATCAAGCGCCGACTGTCCAATCAAAACGAAGAATCCGTATAAGCGATCAAGCGGTTGTCAAGCGAAGAACCCCGATAGTATAGTGATCGTCGAGCATGAGCGGAGCGCAGCCCCGCCCGTACAGGGGGATTATCATGAATTACGAAACCAATGCCAAGGAACAGGCTGCCCGCCTGATGGAGCGCGGGCATGCGACGATTCTCGCCATCGAATCCAGCTGCGACGAGACGGCGGCAGCCATTGTCAGGGATGGCCGCGAGGTTGTGTCCTCCATCATCTCCTCGCAGATTCCGCTGCACGCCATGTACGGCGGCGTCGTGCCGGAGATCGCTTCGCGCAAGCATGTGGAGAGCGTGGATCCGGTGGTGGACGAGTGTCTTGCCAAAGCCGGCATGAGCCTTTCCGACGTGGACGCTATCGCCGTGACCTACGGCCCGGGTCTCGTCGGTGCGCTGCTCATCGGCGTGTCCTCGGCGAAAGCGCTGGCTTATGCGGCGAATAAGCCGCTGATCCCGGTCAACCATATCGAGGGCCATGTCAGCGCGAATTACATTGCGCACAAGGAGCTTGAACCGCCGTTCGTGTGTCTTGTGGCCTCCGGAGGGCATTCGCATATCGTGCGTGTGGAGGATTACGGCGTGTATACGCTGCTTGGACAGACGATGGACGACGCGGCAGGCGAGGCCTTTGACAAGGCGGCGCGTGTGCTCGGCCTGCCGTATCCCGGCGGTCCGATGCTCGATAAGCTTTCCCGCGAGGGCAATCCGCATGCGCTCAAGCTGCCGCACGTGCAGACCCCCGGACGCTATGATTATAGCTTTTCGGGACTGAAGACTGCGCTGATTAATGCCGTGCATAAGCTGCGTCAGAATGGGCAGGACATCCCTGCGGCGGATATTGCGGCGAGCTTTCAGCATGCGGCGGTTGAGCTGCTCAGCGACAAGGCCGTGCTTGCAGCTAAGGAGAGCGGCTGTAAGGTAATGGCGCTGGCCGGCGGCGTAGCAAGCAACTCCGGGCTGCGCAATACCATGAACGAGAAGTGCCAGAAAAACGGCCTGCGGCTAATGATGCCGCCGCCGATTCTTTGCACGGATAATGCGGCTATGATTGGCAGCGCGGCGTTCTATCGCCTGATGCGCGGGGAAATCGCAGGGCTTGACTTGAACGCCTGCCCGTCGCTGAGACTGGTGTAAAGAATGAAAATGCAAAAGAGCATAGAGATCATCAAAGCGGCCATCGGCCGCTTTTTCAATGCATAGGACAGTGCGTTAAAGCAGCGTGCAACGAGCAGAAAACAGCTTCGTGATGAAAGCTATTGGAGAACTTCCTCAGTCGGCTGCGCTGACAGCATTCCGGGAAACTCGCATAGTCGCCAGCGGCTCCGTGCGATTTTCGATGCTCCATCTGTCTGTTTCGCCCATCGGACGCGGTGAGCTCCGATTTCTCGGAGAGGGAGCCGTTTGGTATAAGCGTCTTTGGAGGGTCATTGTTATGGGTTGAATCAAGAGGCTTGGAGGAAAAGGCGACGATAAGCAAAGCAGGGAATTGTGCTGGAGCTGTGCAAAAACTGTGCAAAACTTCAAGCGGCGAGCATGGAACGGCTTGAAACAAGAGCGTTTCGCCGGATATATAGGAATAAAAAGCAGAGCACTTCAAAAAAAGGGAAGAATGCGGCGGCATTGCGGCAGAAATATTACGATGGTGTAATAATTGAATTTCGGGAATTCATACAATTCATGATGTGGAAAACCTGAGTTATCCACATCTTTTTAGACATTTGCGGACATCAAATGTGGACAACGTGGAAAACTCAGTGGGAAACCGTGGAAAATTCAGTGATAGCAGGAAAAACACATGTTGAAAGCTTTGTGGATAACTGTGGAAAACCTGTTCAAAAGCTGTGGGAGAAAGTGAAGAAGGTTTGTAACATTTGTTGCGTTCCGATAAACATCGGACGTCCGATAATCTGACGCATATGAAGGGCTGCACATGCATATTCTGCTTGTAAAAGCGCTTGGAGGATGGGCATGGGGCAAGGACTGGAACGCAGGAGAGAACGATCGGAAAGCGGCGGAAGGATGGAACGCTTCATCGGGGATGCGGCGCTAATCTACAAGGGCGTCGTGCTGTCCGTGGCTGTGCTATGCACGGCGGCGCTTCTGTTTTGCGCAGGCGGGAATGCGGTGGGCGTATTTTCGCAGCAGATGCGGCAGGAAAAAGAAAAACCGCCTGCTCGCGGCGCGCTCAGCGGCTTGACGATTGCCGTTGATCCCGGACATGGCGGCTATGACGGCGGCGCAGTCGGACGCGTGAGCGGAACGCCGGAGAAGGAGATCAATCTGGATGTATCGCTGCGGCTGGCGGAGCTTTTGCGGGCGCAGGGCGCGGATGTGCTGCTCACGCGCACGGATGATTATGCGCTATGCGACGAAAACCCGCCGATCCGCAAGAAGCTTCAGGATATGCAGCGCCGCGCCGAGCTGATTGCGCAGGGCGGCGCGGATATGGTGCTTTCCATTCATATGAACGAATACGCCGGACGCAGGGAGAGCGGCCCGCAGGTGTTCTTTCGCGAGGACTGCCCGGCGGGACGCCTGCTGGCAGGCGCGCTTCAGGAGGCCATGATTCAGGGGCTTGAGCCCGAGACGAAGCGCACAGCGCTTTCGGGGGATTACTATATCCTTACGCTGGGCGTACCCAGCGCGCTGGTGGAATGCGGCTTTCTCTCCAACCGGGAGGAGGAGGCGCGTTTGCTGACAGGGGAATACCGCCAGCAGATTGCGCAGGCGGTGACCGACGGTGTGCTTGCCTGGGCGGCGCTCCCGGGACAGAAGCCCGCACCGCTTGAAAAGGTCGATCGCTCGAACGAGCCGAAGGGTGACTAAGCTCTTCCGAAGCGGTCATGGGCTGCCGATCAATAGCCGCCGTCTCCTGCGAAGGCGCGAATGGCTTCGCTGCGGTTCGCGCCGAGCACCTGCTGCGCGGGGCCATCCTCGACGACATAGCCGTTTTCCATGTAAATGACGCGGTCGGCGACGTCGCGAGCGAAGTTCATCTCGTGCGTGACGACGATCATCGTGCGTTTTTCCTGTGCAAGCTGGCGGATGACGGCGAGCACCTCCTGCGTCAGCTGCGGATCCAGCGCGGAGGTCGGTTCGTCAAAGCAGAGGATTTCCGGGTCCATTGCCAGCGCGCGGGCAATGGCTACGCGCTGACACTGACCGCCGGAGAGGTTGCAGGGGTATTCGCCCGCCTTATCGGACAGGCCGACCTTCTCCAGTAGCAGCAATGCCTTCTGATCGGCCTCCCGCGCGCTGCGATGCAACACAAGCCGCTGGGGCATGACCAAGTTTTCCAGCACGCTTTTGTGCGGGAAGAGATTGTAGTCCTGAAAAACAAGCCCCATCTTCAGACATAGCCCGCGCAGATCCTTGTCCTTGGCATACTGAGCCTGCCCGGAGGCGCCGGTGGAGACCATGGTCTGCCCGCCGATGACAATGGAGCCGCTGTCGATGGTTTCCAGATGATTGAGGCAGCGCAGTAGCGTGGACTTGCCGGAGCCGCTGCGTCCGATGATGGCGACAACCTCGCCGCGCGAAATACGGACGGTCACACCCTTGAGCACCTGCGTGCTGCCAAAGCTCTTTTTGACGTCGATAGCCTGAAGCATGGGGACGTCCTCCTTAATCCTTGTAATACGCGAAGCGACGACTGCACCAGCTGAAGAAGAGCGTGACTACGCCGTTCATCAGAAGATAGAACAGACCCGCGACGAACAGCGGTTCAATCGACGCAGTACGGCTGGCCTCGTTTTTTGCGGCGCGGAACAGCTCGGAGACGGCGATAATGTTGGCCAGAGAGGTATCCTTCACCAGCGTGATGACCTCGTTGGAGACGGGCAGCAATACGCGCTTGGCGACCTGCGGAAGCACGACGTGGAAAAACGTCTGCAGCTTTGTCAGGCCCAGCACTTGACCGGCTTCATGCTGTCCGACGGGAATGGCCTGCATGCCGCCGCGGAAAATCTCCGCAAAGTATGCCGCGTAGTTGAGCGAGAAGGCGACGATGGTGGCGAGCAGACGATCAAGGTTATAGCCCGTGAGCATCGGAATGGCAAAGTAGATCGCAAAGATTTGCAGCATCAGCGGCGTGCCGCGCATAATGAGGATATACAGGGAAACCGGCGCGGAAACCGCTCTGTATCGGTTCATGCGCAGAAGCGCCAGCACCATGCCCAGCGGAATGGAAAACAGCAGCGTCGCCGCGAAGATGGTCAGCGTGGTGACCATGCCGTCCTGCATGGAAAGGATGAGACGCAGGAAAGCTTCAGGGTTGTTGAAGTACCGCATAGAACCTCCGTTATACGCGAGAATAGGAGCTGCCAAGCTGAGAATCCGGACATTTCAAGCAAAACGAAGCATTGGCGAGGCGTTGGGGTAGAGCTTCAAGCTAGCCCCAAGCTCAAGAGAGCCGATGATTCTTGGAAAATTGCTTTTTGAAATGTTCAGAATGAGCTTGACAGCCCCATCCATTGTTCATCAAGTGGGAATGAAGTCCTCGCGGGCATGGCAATCGCCATGCCCGCGCCGCTTGACAGGAAAGCTTTGAAAAGCTGGGAATAAGAGGGCTTAACGCGCCATTACTTCTTATACTGATCGGCGTATTTGGCGACGATGGTGATATCGTTGGCGAACCACTTGGAACGGATGGCGTCCAGCGTTCCGTCCTCGGACATGGCAATCAGCTGGGCGTTGATGGCGTCGGCCAGCGTCGTCTCGCCCTTGCGCACGGCAACGCCGTATTCCTCAGCCTCAAGTACCTCGGGCAGCACGCAGAACGCGGACGGGTCATCCTGCTGGGAGATATAGTAGTTGCCTACGACGGAGTCGATGAGCAGAACATCAATGCCGCCCAGCTTGAGATCCATGAGCGCGGCAACGAAGTCGTCGGAGAGCGCAATCTCGGAGAGCGCGTCCTTGATCTGTGGGTTGGCCTCAAGCACATCCACGGAGCTGGAGCCGGCCTGCGTGCCCAGCACCTTGCCCGCCGTATCCGCGACGGAAGCGATACCGGAATCCGCAAGCACGACCATGATCTGCTCGTTAGCCAGATAGGGCATGGTGAAGAGCATTTGCTCCTGACGCTCCGCCGTCATGGTCAGGCCGGACCAGATGCAGTCGATGTTGCCGCCGCTGAGCTCAAGCTCCTTGGCGTCCCAAGAGACCGGCTGAAGCACGAGCTCAACGCCCAGACGCTTGCATACCTCGCGCGCCAGATCAATATCAAAACCCACGTGCGTACCGTCTTCGGAAACAAAGCCCATCGGCGGATAGGCTTCGTCAAAGCCCATAATCAGCGAGCCCTTGGCGAGCACATCGGCAAGGCCGGTATCCTCGGCGAGCGCAAAGGAGCAGGTCAGCAGCATGAGAACGGCGGTCAAAAC
>CAZACG010000083.1:0-6501 GCA_964483645.1 uncultured Oscillospiraceae bacterium
GTGTAACGGCCGCTGACCGGATAGGTACGGGTGATATCCGCACAGTAACCGTGAAGCTTTGCGCCCAAATCCATGAGCAGAAGCTTTCCGTCTTCCATACTGCAATGGTTGGTGCCGTAATGGAGCATGCAGCCGTTGATGCCGCTTCCGGCGATGGTCGGGAATGCCGTTCCCTGTGCTCCGCCCATGCGAATGGCGTATTCGAATTCCGCCTGTGCCTGATACTCCATCCGGCCGGGCGCAAGCGTGGTCAGCACACGGCGCAGACCTTCGTCCGTCAGGGCAATAGCCTGCTTGATGGTTTCAATCTCCGCCTCGTCCTTGATCATGCGCATAGAGGAGAGCATGGTATGCGCATTGCGAAGCGTCACAGTCGGATAGGCTTGAGCGAACGCCTTCGCCATGCGCATATTGTAGCTGTCAAGATCGCCCATTGAATCACGGTAGCTATCAAAATACGCGCATTCCACTGTTTCCCTGGCGACGCAACGGCCAAGATACGCATTCAGGCTGTCGATATAGCGCACATCCTCTACGCCACTGATGGCCTTCGCTTCCTCAAGCGTCACGCGCTTTCCTGTCCAGCGCTCCATGCTGGGAATCGGTTCTTCGATAAAGAGCACAGTCTTGGGCGTATCCGCGCTGCGGCTGAGCACCAAAGCCATGTTTTCTCTGTCAAGACCTGTCAAATAAAGGAAATGATGATTGACCTCAAAGGGATAGACCTCATCCATCGTAGCCGGTACGGCCTCCCCGGCGTAGATCACCATCAGGCTGCCGAAATCCATCTGCTCCAATGCCGCTTCGCGGCGGGCGGTATAAGCGTTCATGCTCTTTCCTCACTTTCCGATTTGCTTATCATTTTACCACAGTGCAATCAAACCTGCAATCCGTCTCCCGTCCTTTTCCCCTTCTCCACCCGCAGATCGTCATCCCCTTTATTTTCACGTTTACAACCACATCATTTGTGATTTTTACTTTCTTTTGCAGTTTCACCTCCACTTTATCGGCATTCTTGACACATTTGCACGCTTATGCTATGATCGCATCATCATGTTTTTGAAAGGATTTGTTACCTTGCGCATTTCTTTTCGTGCTTGCTTGCAAAACCTGCTGGGCAGCGCCATACTGGCCTTTGGCCTTTATCATGTACACAGCTTCTCCGGCGTCACGGAGGGCGGCATTCTGGGATTTACGCTCTTGCTGCACCATTGGTTCCACATTTCCCCCGCCGTTTCCGGCTTTGTGCTCAACTTTATCAGCTATGCAGTGGCTGCGAAAATGTTCGGGCGCACATTCATCATTTACTCCCTTGTCGCAGGCGGCGGCTTTTCGGCTTTTTATGCGATCTTTGAGCAGTTTCCTCCGCTTTGGCCGCAGCTGGCCTCCATGCCGTTGCTCGCCGCCATTGTGGGCGCTCTGTTCGTTGGCATTGGCATCGGCATCAGTCTGCGTGCAGGCGGCGCGCCGGGCGGCGACGACGCGCTGGCCATGACGCTTTCCAAGCTGACCGGCAGCAGCATTGAGCGGATGTATCTGATCAGTGATCTGGTCGTTCTTGCGCTCTCGATCAGCTATATCCCGCTGGATAAGCTGCTCTGCTCACTCATCACCGTCGTGCTCTCCGGTCAGATCATCGGTCTGATCCAGCGTATTCCGTCGAAAAAGCACTAATCCTTGCAAATATTCAAATGGAGCATCAGCGCCGTTCCTCCTCAAAACACAGATGGAACAGCGCACAAATGCTCCATTTTTATGATCTTTTCTTGAATACGCTCTGATCAAACTGGAAAACTGCGCAATACAGCGCGCGACGCACGCCGTTTAGTCCGCAGTCATGAATTCCGTTTCCGCAATCTCCGCCAGTCTGCGCGTCAGGCGCATGATGCCGTCCTCGCGCGTCGTATTGCAGCCATTGCTCATGACCACTATCACCATCTCACTTTCCGGCTCCACATATAGATTACAGACAACACCTTCATCCGTCCCCTGATGACCATAGACCGTCCTGCCTTCAAAGAGGGTATCCTGGCGAATCGTAAAGAAGCTGTACGGCGAATCGCCGGTGATGCCGTCCGTCTGTTCGCTATGAGGTTCGCGCATCATGGCAATAGCATCCGGACTGAGCACGCGAACGCCATCCACCGTACCGTCTGTGCACAGCGCGATCCCCAGCCGCGTCAGATCACGCGGACGAATCTGCAAGCTGCCGATGGTCGTGCGATAATGCTGATCCGGCAGCGCCTGCGGAATATATTCCTGCCTGAGCATATACGAGGGCGCTGCGTAAAGATCGCCATTCTTTTTATAAGTGGCACAGATGTACTCAGGTTCTTCCAGCTGCGTCACGCTGTATGCCGCATCAATGCCCAGCGGCACAAAAAGGAACTCCCGCATGAACGTAGAAACGTCCTGCCCCGTCACAGCCTCGATAATCGCACCCGTGATTCCTGCGCCAAAATTCGAATAAGCGTATTCACTTCCGGGACGCACAGCCTTCTTAAAATTCGCGCCCGCCTTCCTTTGGATATCAATCATCTCCGAGAGCACGGAGGATTTATAGCCAAAGGAGGCGTTTTCCACAAGCCCCGCCGTATGCGACATGAGCATGCGCAGCGTGACAGGCGTATCCATGTAGCGCGGATTTCGCACGGTATATCCCAGATAGGTGCTGATATCCTCATCCGGATCCAGCATTCCTTCGTCCATCATTTTCATCAATCCGATGCCCGTCACATGCTTGGTCACGGAAGCACAGCGGAAATAGGTTTTTTCCGTGACTGGAACGCCTGTCGTCTTTTGCTGTACGCCATAGTAACGTTCATAGACTATTTCGCCTTGCTTAGCGACCACAAATGCGCCGCCTACTGCACGCGTTTTGCGAAAAACGTCGTCAACGCGCTCATCGACCGTCATTTCCGTCTCCTGTGCCAACACAGAGGCAGCCAGCGCAAGCATCAGCGCCGCAAGCAAAAGAATCCGCTTTTTCATCTTCTTTATCCTTTCAGCCTTCGTAGATTCAGCCACGATCTCCCGACTTACTCCCGACTTATTCCCGACTTATTCGACCATTTCTTCCTCTGAGTATACTTCATCCGCCAAAGGCTTGCAAGCTTCTTCGGCATTGCTTTAGCGGATATCCTTTTGCTTTACAATGCACTGCTTTGTGCAACTTCCTTTATCGTAAAAAACCCGCTGCAAAAGCAGCGGGTTAAATCATAGACTTACGCCAGATACTTCTGAAGCGTTGCACGCACTGCGCCAACGCCGGCGATTTCCTCGACAAACATCTGCTCAATGCGATCTGCGAGACCAACCTTGACCAAATCGCTGCCAAAGATCACTTCGTTAGAAAGAATCTCACGCAGCTGACCCTTGTAGGTTTCCGGCTTGCCCAATTCAATACCGGCAAGCTTCGCCTGAAGGTCGACCTTCATCGGATCAGAAGAAATCTCAATGACATTGCCATCATCGCCCACGCCCATCAGATAGCGCATCCAGCCCGCAATCGCCAGCGGAATGGAGACCAGATTGTTGAGATCGCGTCCCTCGGCTACATAGCTCTTGATGGTTTCGCCAAAGCGAATGCCCACCTTCTGAGAGGTATCGGTCGCAATACGGCGCGGATCATCCGGCATGAACACATTGGGCAGGCGCTCGTTCATGACCTCGTCGATAAACGCCTTCGGGCTGAGGATCTTGGGATCCACGACAACCGGCAGACCTTCAACGTAACCAAGGCGCTTAACCAGCTTGACCAGCTCCTCGTCCTTCATCTCCTCGCAGATCAGGGGATAGCCCAGCAGGCAACCATACACTGCCAGCGCCGTATGCAACGGATTGAGGCAGGTTGTGACCTTCATGCGCTCGGTGCAGTTGACCGTATCGCGATCCGTCAGATACACGCCGGCCTTTTCCAGCGCCGGACGGCCATTCGGGAAGCAATCCTCAACGACCAGATACTGCGGGCGCTCTGCGTTGACAAACGGTGCGATAAAGGTATTACGAGCAGTAACAATCGGCGCCATTTCTTCAATGCCGTCGGCGGCGAGGGAGTCTTCAACCGCCTTCGCCGGGCGCGGAGTGATCTTGTCAATCATGCTCCACGGGAAAGCGACCTTGGTTTCATCCTCAAGATACGCAACGAAATCAGCGCCGACAAAGCCCTTCTCCTGCCACGCATGCGCAACCTCAAGCACAGAGCCTCTGAGCTTCTCGCCGTTATGGCTGCAATTATCCATGGATACCAGCGCCAGCGGATATGCGCCGGCCTTAAAGCGCTTATACATCAGGGCGGCCACCACGCTCATGGCGTGACGGGCAGCATCCGGACCTTCATTCATATCAGCCACGACGACCGGCATGAGCTCGCCGGCCATATTGCGCAGCGCGTAGCCCTTCTCGGTGATGGTAAAGGAAACCATCTGCAGGGACGGATTGACGAAGATCTCCGCAAAGCGCGCCATCTGCTGCGCATCCTTGGCGTCCGCGCGCAGCCCCTCTGCAACAGAGGCGATAATCTCGCGGCTGGTGGTCGCATCTGCATTGAGCGTGACGTTCATGGTCAGGCAGTCAAACGGCTCATAGATCTTGGTGATGACCTCATAATCAAAGGTATCCGCAGCGATAATGCCCCGGTCACAGAGACCCTCGTTGAGCAGCTTCTGCTGTAAGGCGGCGATGAAGCCGCGGAAGATGTTGCCCGCACCAAAATGCACCCAAATCGGGTTTTCCTTCGTCTTGGCAACCATAGCGGGGACATCATACTCCGGCAGCTTTACGCCGACCTTTGCCCACGCTTCGCGCTCCTTGAGCGCAGCCTGATTCATTTTCATGAATAAATCTCTCCTTCAACATTCGACCTGCGTCGTAGCTTGCCCATATCGACTCAGGATTACTTACCCTCCAGCTTATCGAGCATATCCCAAACGCCCAGCATATACATCACGCCCAGCGCGCGATCATACAGTCCATAGCCCGGACGGCAGTTGCCGGGGCCTTCACCCCAGAGATGACGACCGTGATCAGGACGGATATAGCCCTCGTAGCCACAATCATGATACGCTTTCAGGATATCCAGAATGCCCGTGTCGCCGTCACAGTCGCGATGGCTGGCCTCGGAGAAATCTCCATTTTCAAAGTGCTTGACGTTGCGGATATGCGCAAAGGCGATGCGGTCGCAGTGCTTACGCACAATATCGGCCACGTTGTTGTTCGGGTCAGCGTTGAGCGAGCCGGAGCACAGCGTCAGGCAGTTATACGGATTATCGACCATCTTCAGGAAGCGATCAATGTTCGCCTCGTTGATCAGAAGGCGAGGCAGGCCAAAGATATCCCACGGCGGATCATCCATATGAATGGCCATTTTGATGTCGCACTCCTCACAGGTGGGCATAATGGCTTCCAGGAAATACTTCAGGTTTGCCCAGAGCTTCTCATGATCCACATCCGCATAAGCCTTGAACAGCTCGTCCAGCTTGGCCATACGCTCCGGCTCCCAGCCCGGGAAGGTCATGTTGTACTTCTCGGTGAAATCCATGATGTACTTCGCCATAGCGTTGTAGTCATCCTGAATCATGTTCTTCTCATAAAACAGGGCCGTAGAACCGTCGCCCACCTCATGGAAGAGATTGGAGCGCGTCCAGTCAAAAATCGGCATGAAATTGTAGCAAATAACCTTGACGCCGAATTTGGAAAGGTTGCGAATGCACTGCTTGTAGTTTTCAATGTACTTGTCGCGCGTCGGCAAGCCGATCTTGATATCGTCATGTACATTGACGGACTCGACAACATCCATGTTGAAGCCATACGGCTCCAGCTGCTTTTGAACCTCGGCAATCTCCTCGACAGTCCAGATTTCGCCGGGCATCTTATTGTGAAGAGCCCAAACAATGCTGGTTACGCCGGGAATCTGCTTGATATCGGAAAGGCTGATCTTATCGTTGCCTTCGCCGTACCAGCGAAAACCCATCTGCATTGGCATAGGAATTCCTCCATTTCAATCATATGAATGTCTTCATTATAGCACAATGCACGCACATCTGACAACGCCGCAAACAGAAAAACGTAAATATATCTCCTATTCTCATGCTCGTTCGCCATTCAAACGGTTCACAAAGCGTATCCATTTTTTCACTCTAACAAGGCGAAGTAAAGTCATCTGCGAAAAAAACAGTCCATCATTGCTCCATTTGAATCAAAATGCGTATACGCCAAAACCATTCATTCTCCTGATTCCGTCTGCCAAATGGCCCAATTGCTGCGCCCTCCTCTCCTCCGGTCGGAACACACATCCAAACCTTGAGTGAAAAACAAAAAATGTCAAAAACCGCGCAATTTTTTTAAAAAGGGCTTGCATTTGTGTTTTGATTGTGGTATACTATCTTTCGTTGAGAGCGAAGCGCTTAAAACCTTACGCACCATTAGCTCAGTTGGTAGAGCACCTGACTCTTAATCTGCGTAAGGTTTTAAGCGCTTCGCTCTCAACGAAAGATAGTATAC
>CAZACG010000084.1:0-6470 GCA_964483645.1 uncultured Oscillospiraceae bacterium
AGCAGACAGGGCGATTGATACTATTTTCAAATTGAGTCCTGAGGAACGCCCCCGTCAGGGTTCGCTTCGCTCCCTGACTGCTTTATCAAAATCGCTTCGCGATGGAGTACGATGGGGGCATTATCCCCAGACCCCTTCTTCGCTTCGTGCTGATAGCTCGTTTCTATTTGAGAATAGTATGAGAGCAGTATTATATAAAAAACAGCGGAAGGCTGCAGCATTTTGCCGTCTTCCGCCGTCTATTTAATTGGAAGGAAATCAGCGGACGAAGTTCGTCCACTTCCGGGGCGTCTCCTGCGCGGGCGGCAGAACGCCGTGCTCGCGCGCGATGGCGAAGGCGTGGAGCATGTAGGCCATATTGCGTCCGAGCGTGCGCATGATCTGCATGCCTTCCTCGTCCTGCGCGACCTCCTCGGGCTTCGCGCCGTGAACCATCGGCCAATACTGACCGGAGACGATGGGCATGCCGGAGATGGTGAAGTATTTGTTGAGCTGGTCGATGGCGGCAGTCGTGCCGGCCCGGCGCGCGCTTACGATGGCGGCGGCGGGCTTGCCGCGCATGACGGAGGAGCCGGCGTAGAACATTCTGTCCATGAAAGAGGTGATGCTGCCGCCTGCGGAGGCGTAGTGAACGGGAGAACCGAAGATGAAGCCGTCGCAGTCTTTGGCGATTTCCAGCGCGCGGTTCACGGGATCGTCGTCAAAGACACAGCGCTTGCTTTGCGAGCATCCGTGGCAGGCGGCGCAGCCGCGAATGGGATCCGTGCCAAGCTGGAAAATCTCGGTTTCAATGCCCTCGCTGTGGAGCACGGAGGCGATTTCACAAAGAGCCGTGTAGGTGCAGCCGTGCGCATGCGGGCTCCCGTTGACCAAAAGAACCTTCATCAATCCATCATCGTCCTTTCGACGTGTGTTTTTTCCTATTATATGATATCGTGCGTCGGTTTTGCAAGATGACGGCGGAAGAAAAAAACTCGTCGGACGGGTTGAAGGTTTGTGGCAAATCCTGTATAATATCATTGAACCAATCCGTGTAACTGAGGAGGATATGATATTATGGGTGCTACGCTTTTGATTATGGCCGCGGGCATGGGCTCGCGTTATGGCGGCAATAAGCAGGTGGACGGTCTTGGCCCGAACGGCGAGATTCTGATGGAGTATTCCATCCACGATGCCATCCGCGCCGGCTTTGATCATGTGGTTTTCGTCATCAAGCCGGGTATGCAGGAGCTCATTGAAGACATTTGCGGCAAGCGCATTGCTAAGAAGGTCAAGGTGGATTATGCTTTCCAGGATTTTTCCAGCGTGCCCTCTTTCTATCAGATTCCGGCGGAGCGCACCAAGCCCTTTGGCACAGTGCACGCTGTGCTGGTCGCCAAGGATCTCATCAAGCAGCCGTTCTGCGTGCTCAATGCGGACGATTACTACGGCGTTTCCGCATTCAAGACCGCCTATGACAAATTGCAGACCATGAAGGCCGATGGCGAGGCTGCGATGGTTGGTTATATGCTCAAGAATACTGTTTCCGAAAACGGCACTGTGTCTCGCGGCGTCTGCAAGGCGGACGCACAGGGTATGCTGACGCAGGTTGTGGAGACGCTGAAGATCAAGCTCTGTGAAAACGGCGAGATTCGCGATGTGGCCGACGGCGAGCCCGGTGTGCTGCTTGAGGCGGACGGCCCGGTTAGCATGAATTTCTGGGGCTTCACGCCGTGGATTTTCGGCAAGCTCGAGGCGTACTTCGATCAATTCCTCAAGGGCCTTGCGCCGGACGCCATTAAGGCGGAGGCGCTGCTGCCGGTGTTTGTGGACGAGCTGATGCACAAGGGAGAGCTTTCCGTGCAGGTGCTTACCACGGATGCAAAGTGGTTTGGCGTTACCTATCAGGAGGACAAGCCGAACGTACAGGCCTCCCTGCGTGCGCTGCATGAGAGCGGCGTATATCCGGCTTCGCTGCATGACTAATTGAGTGTATAAGCATCCTGCGCGACGCCTGAATGGGTTTGTGCGGGATGCTTTTCCTATTAATTTAATATGCATGGCATGGATAAGCGCTTTGCGCGGTGCGAAGCGGGATAGGCCGCCTGCGGGGACGGTGTCTGTCACTGCAGACGCAAACAGAAGATTAAAACGCGAAAAATCGTACGGAGCGACGTGTGCCGCGTTCAAACGGGTTTGTATCAAAGATGGATGGAGCGAAAACCACAGGAAAAAGGGTATGCGATATCCATAGGCGCAAAGCAGCTTGAACAGGGCTGCGGCCGCCGGTGAATCGGGACGGGGTGAGGTATGAAATTCAAGCCGATCAAAGAGGATATGTCCGATCGCGTCAAGGTGAAAAAAACCGCGATGCTTTCCATAGCCGTCAATATTTTGGAAATCATCGCGGGTCTTGCGATGGTGCTGTTGGTCAATCGTCTGCTCAGCAAGGGCGTTGAGGAGAGTATCGCGCGCATGACATCCCTTCTGTGCGTGACGATCGTGGGCTGGGGCGCGGTGACGGATATCGGCGCGTCGCTCACCAATCTGCGTATGATGCGCAAGACGACGGAGCTTGTGGAGGCCTACGATCAGCTGGAGAGCCTGAATCGGGAGATGCGTGCGCAGCGACATGACTTCATGAACCATATTCAAGTGGTCTACAGCCTGATTGAAATGAACGAGCCGGACGAAGCCATGGCCTATATGGACAGGATCTATGGCGATATGCAGCGCGTCAGCCGTATGCTGCGTACGGATTGCCCTGCCGTGAACGCGCTCATACAGGCTAAAACGGTGGAGGCCGATCAGCGCGGTGCGGAGCTGAAGCTTTCCATCGCCGCCAAATGGGACGACGAGCTTATGCCTGCATGGGAGATTTGCCGCGTGCTGGCGAATCTGATTGACAATGCGCTGGATGCGGCCTGCTCCGCGCAGCTGCCCGAGGGAGAGAAGCCCACGGTAGAGCTGGTGCTGGGCGAGGATCTGCGCAACTGGTTTTTTTCCGTGCGCAACAATGGTCTTGCCATTGATGAAAAGCAGCGTGCGAAAATCTTTGAACCCGGCTTTACGACCAAGACGACGGGGCAGGGAATGGGGCTTTTCATTGTCAATCGCACAATTACGGAGATGGGCGGCAAAATTACGCTTGAATCCCGCGAAGGTGATACGGTTTTTTCCGGCTTTGTCCCCAGAAAACGTCTCCAGCTGACAGAAAATACCGAAAATGTGAAGAAAACGAAAAAAAGATCGACGATTCCATAAACTGACAGCGCACAAAGTGTTGACAAGTTAACAGAAATGTAATAAAATTGATTCGTAATCACTTGAAATGGGCGTGTATACCTATTTTGGATGCTGCACGCTTGCTTCAAAGCCGTTTGCCGCCTTGAGCGGCAGACACGAAAGAGGGGATTGGAAAGTATGAAGAACAAGGGCATCAAGGGAATCGCGATGCTCGCGCTCGTATGCGTGCTGGTGACGGCGTTTGCCGTAACGGCGTGCGCGGCGAGCTACAGCAAGGTCTACGGCAAAACGGCGGACAAGGTACGCGTCCGCAGTGCGGCCTCGACCAATGCCACCATTATTGACAATATCGTCAAGAATGCGTGCGTGTATGTGACCTCCTCCCAGACGAGCGGAGGCATGACCTTTATTAAGGTGAATTACCGTGCGCTGGACGGCGATGTGGAAAGCGGCTGGATTTGCCAGAGTGATTCTGACACGACCTATGTCAGAATTCTTTCCGGCGAACAGGCGAAGAAGGAGTTTTCCGTTAGCGGCGGAAACCTGCCCAGCAAAAAGGTAGGCACCTTCACCGCCGCGCAGCGCAAGGCCAGCGCGACGACCTCCAGCGATACCTATATCAAGCCCAATTCCAGCGGTCAGAGCGTTAAGGACGTGCAGACCAAGCTCAAGGCGCTAGGCTACTATTCCGGCAGCATTTCCGGTAGCGTCGGCCCTCTGACTGAGGCGGCGATCAAGGAATTCCAGCGCAAGAACGGCCTGACGGCCGACGGCGTGGCCGGACCGCAGACCATCGCCAAGCTGGACGCTGCGTACGGCAACAAAACCGGCGGAAGCGTCTCCGGCAACACGATCAGGCTCGGCTCCAGCGGCGCGGCTGTTCGCGATCTGCAAACCGATCTGACGACGCTTGGGTACTATTGGGCGGAAATCACCGGCAGCGTCGGCCCCAAGACCGAGACCGCGATTAAGGCGTTCCAGAAGGACTATGGTCTGACGGCCGACGGCGTGGCGGGAAAGAAGACGCTCGACGCGATTGAAGCGGCGATCAAGCGCAATGGCGGCGCGTCTGCTTCCTCCGGCACGACGGCCGGCGGCAATGTGCTTAAGCTCAACAGCAAGGGCGATTCCGTGGCGCAGCTTCAAACCAATCTGACGACGCTGGGATACTACTATGCCAGCATCACCGGCAGTTTCGGCTCCAAGACTGAGGCGGCTGTTAAGGCGTTCCAGAAGGCAAAGGGCCTGACGGCCGACGGTATCGCCGGCAAGAAGACGCTTGACGCGATTGCAGCGGCGGTGGGCGGTACCTCCGGTTCTTCCGCGAGCGGCCTGAAGCTTGGCTCTACGGGCGACAGCGTGACCGCCCTTCAGACGAATCTGACGACGCTGGGCTTCTATTACGGCGATATCACCGGCCGCTTCGGTTCCCTGACCCAGCAGGCCGTCAAAAAGTTCCAAAAGTCCCGTGGCATAACGCAGGACGGTGTGGCCGGCGCCAAGACCATTGCGGCAATTGAAAACGCGATCAAGAATAACGGCGGAGTCAGCGCCGGCTCATCCACGTTGGGGACTTCCCTGCGCGAGGGCGATAGCGGCGAGGCTGTCCTTGAGATGCAGAAGATGCTTAAGGATCTGGGTTACTACTCCGGCAGTCTGACCGGTAACTTCCACAGTCTGACCAAGCAGGCCGTCAAGAAGTTCCAAGAGGCCAACAAGCTGACGGTGGACGGCATTGCGGGCACGAAGACGCTCAACAAGCTCTACAGCCTCTCCGGAAAGCCTTCTACCGACGGATCTTCCTCCGGAACGAGCGTGAGCACTGCCGATTCCTATGGCAGAATTACGAAGGATAACGTCTATCTGCGCGCATCCTATTCCACGACATCCGCTTCGAAGGCGAGCCTGAAGAAGGGTAAGCTTCTGCGTATTACCAAAAAGGTGACTTCCGGCGGCTACACGTGGTACTATGTCTCCGTCAAGAGCGGCGGCTATGTCTACAATGGTTATATCCGCTCGGATATGATGGAGCTCATTAAAGAGGATGAGTATAACAACGCGGGCGGCAGCACTGAGGGCAACTACAGCGATATGGAGACGCTGGGCATGATTAAGGTGACCGGCAACAATGTCTCTCTGCGCTATAGCCCGAGCACCAGCGCCGAGCGCGTGGGTGTGGCCAACAAGGGCGACGTATTCTATTATGTCAATTCCGTCAGCGGCTGGTTCCAGACTCGTTCAGGTTACTGGATCAGCAAGGACTATGCGAGCGTGATGAGCAGCTCCGAGGTGGATGATTACGTTGGAAGCTCTTCCTCCGGCAGCACGACCTCCTATAAGCTCTACGACGTTGCGGACGAGATTAAGACTGCACAGGAGCGGCTGACTACGCTCAAATACTACAGCAGCACGTGTTCCGGCCGTTTGGGCCCGAAGACGGAAAGCGCGATCAAGAAGTTCCAGAAGGATCACGGCCTGACGGCGGACGGCGTCCTTGGCCCGAAGACCATCGCCAAGATTGCGGATGCGTATTACAAGAAAGTTGGCGGTAGCGTTTCCGGCACGATCGGTACAACCGTTTACAACATCAGCTGGCCCAAGTACTACGACACGACATTCAAGTCTCTGGGCTTTGTCAGAGGATGCGAGGCGGCGACGCTGACCGATCTGAAAACCGGTCTGTCGTTTAACATCTATGTTCAGAGCACGAACAGCAACCATGCTGACGTTGAGCCGTTGACGGCAGCGGATACGGCGACCATGTGCCGCATCTATGACGTGACTTCTGCGTCGAAGATTCCGTGGAATCGCCGCGCGATGGTGCTTACGGTGGGCGGTTATCAGTTTGTCTGCTCGATCTATGGCGAGGGTCATGGACAGGACAATAAGCCGAACAACAATTATCAGGGCCAGTTCTGCGTGCACTTCAAGGATTCCAACATTAACGCCGGTGACGGCGGCTCCGTGCCTGCGGATCAGAACCATCAGGCGGTCATTGCTAAGGCGGTAGAAACGCTGAAGAATATGACTGTGACAGTCGCAACGGGCGAAGCTAAGGTTACGGTTTCTGAGGACGCCTCGGCGATCAAACCGAAGAAGTAAAACATTTTTATTCCCCTCTTATTCAGAAGGAGCGGCGCGAGAGATCGCGCCGCTTCTTCTGATTTACTATACAGCGAGCACAAAGACGCTTCGTGATGAAAGACTATTTCGGAAGAGGGGGCGCGCACAGCGCGCTTTTGTGC
>CAZACG010000085.1:0-6436 GCA_964483645.1 uncultured Oscillospiraceae bacterium
CCGGCTAATAGCAGAAAACAGAGCTATACGTCAAGGGCTCCGCAAGCGGCTGCGCCGCCCTTGACGTCCGCTCTGCCTTCTGCTGTTCGGATATCAAGGGCAGGTTCCTGCCCTGTGCAGACTTTCTTCTGCCGGACTTGTAAACGAATTTGCGCATAATTCTTGACGGTACCTGTCGGTATAACTCTACGCACTATATTTTGTACTCATAGCTGTATTTCATGAAAATCCCCCCCAATTCTGGATGTCCAGAATTGGGGGGTACATATCAATTTGGAGACGCTTTTTTCGTATGCATTTGGACAGTTGAGCAAAACGCAGCAAAAACCCACCCGCATAGCGGGTGGGTGGGCTTTGAAAGCATGCAAAATAGGGTCCCGTGCGGTGTTTTGCCATTTAGAGACAGAGCTCCTGAAGCGCGTGAACGCATCGAAAACGTGCTGTCTCGTGTGTGGTGCAGAGCAACGCGGAAAGGGAAAATCAGACCTCCTGCCAGACACCGCCGCTATGTGCAGAGTGATACATCGCGTCAAGAATCAGGCGGGATTTGAGTCCTTCTTCGGCAGGAACGGTGAGCGGCATGCCGAGACGAACGGAGGAGGCGAATGCATCGCTGCCCTGCTGCCATTCGCGCGAAACGGGGAAGGGCGCGTCGTTGCTCCATTGATTGTCTTTGCCGTAGAAGACGTGGTTGCCTTCCGGGCCGCCGCCGGAACGGACATAGGCGCCCAGACTGCCGTACAGTTCCATGCGGCTATACCATGTGGAAATCGGGTATGCGGTGGTGGAGAAGAAGCGAACCTTGAAAGGCGTGCCGTAGTCCCATTCGGCATAGCCGATATCCTCGGTTTCAATGGCGTGAGCCTGCGTAGCGATTTCCGCGCGAACACGCTTGGGCATGCCGAACATGTATTGCAGCAGATCGATCTCGTGAATACCCTGATTGCACATGGCTCCGCCGCCGTCGTAGCGCCATGTTCCGCGCCATGCGCCGTTTTCATCGTAATACGCCTGCGTGCGATGAATATTGAGCGTGACGTTGGCGGCGAGGAGGTGACCAAACCAGCCGTTTTGGATGGCCTTTTTCAGCCGGAGCGTTTCTTCGTCATAGCGCATGTCAAAGTCAACGCCCAGCAGGAGACCGGTTTCCTTCGCGGTCTCGATCATGCTGCGGCAGTTTTCTGCGTTGACGTCCATGGGCTTGGTCGTCAGAACATGCTTTCCTGCGCGCAGGCAACGCTCGGAGACCTCGCCGTGCAGGCCGGTGGGGACTACGGTGTACATGACTTCAACCTGCGGATCGTTCAGGAAATCTTGAATGTCGGCGCTGTATTTAACGCCGAATTGTTCGCCGATAGCCTTGGCCTTATCGAAATTGACGTCGCAAACGCCGTAGAGCTGACAGCCGTCCGTGTTGATAATCTGGCGGCAACGGTTGACGCCCATGCCGAGTCCGACCACAACGTAGCGAACGGGATTGTCCGAATAGCTGCGCGTGAATCGCTGCTTCTTGACCAGCGCATCATGAACGGAGCCGGGCGCAGCGGAGGGCATAGCCTGTTTGGTGAGCATGAAGGTTTTGCGCGTGCATTCCTCGCCGGTCATGCCGCAGCCCACGGGCGTGTGCGTTTCCATGGAGACGGGCAGATCGCGTCCGGAGGCTGCGAGTGCGCCGAGGATTCTTTCCCACGGCACCTTGATGCCCTTCAGCTCGGGAAGAATGCTCCCAGCCTTGACGTGGAGCAGCTTGGCATGCTCCAAGCAATGCTCATAGTGTTCAATACAATCGTCCGGAGCGCCGGGAATCTCCTCAAGGTGATTCTGTACGTCCCATGCCAAGCCCCACTCGGGAACGCCCAGCGCCTGCGCAAAGGCTATGGCTTCCTCTGCGGTCTGACCGCAGTTCTCAAAGGCCAGAATCAGCCCGGCTTCTTTGGCACGCCGGGCGATGGGGGCGAACATGTTAAGCACCTTGTCCATCATGTCGGGTTTGACGATCAGATCACCCGGCTTAGCGTCCTCAGCCTCGAAGGGCTGCCAGTAATTGAAGCAGCGAATCAGGCGGCAATCAAGTGCTTTGGCGGCGCGAATGATGCCTTCCAGCTTTTCTTCCTCGGCCTTGCGTCGATCTGCGTCGGGCAGATGTACCTTGCATAGCGATGTTTGGAGCACGGCGGTTTGAAGACCATTCTGCTTGAGCAGTGCTGCAAGCGCCGCAAGCTCTTCGTCGGTCTGATACTCAATGCCGCGTCCATTCACTCTTCCGCGGAAATCCACATACCGGCTTCCCCACGATGCGATGACGGGGATGGCCTTGGCAGCGTCAAGATGCAGTTCGTCGCTGAAAACAGACAGGAACATAGAACGTACCTCCTTTTGTCAGGTCGCTTATGAAGGATCATTCTGCAATGGGATGAATAACAGCCAGACCGCTGCGCGGGATGGGAAGCTCATGAAGTCCGGCTTCCCAAGCAAGCTCGCGCTCGGAAACTGCATGTCCCATGCAATCGAAAACCTCAAGGCGCAGCTGCGCGGCCTCTTGCGTACGTATAGTCAGATGATCCTGCCAAGTAGCATTGACCAGCTGGCAGCGACACTTTTGCGGGTCGATCTGAACGATCTTGTTGTCCGCGTACACGGCGAGAATCTCTTCGGTCTCGTCGCAGGCCTTGATGACAGGGTACAGATGATGCGGCTCGTAGGGGATGAGTTGGGATTCCTGAAGCAGCTTATAGTTGTTGCGTTCAAAGGCGAGCCAGAAGCGCAGCATGCTCAAATGATTTTCCGGAATATCGCGCAGCACCTTGGAAACCTGCGTAACACCGAAGAGCGTATGAAGAATCTGAAGCGCGGCGTCCTCGGGCTTTTCGTTGTTGTTCCAAGTGATCATGTCCGAATGCACGGCTGTGCTGCCGCTGAGCATGCGCAGATCGGCGATGCTAATGCGGTTGCTGGTGATATCGGCCGGGCAGTCGCCAACGCGGAACATATTGCCGAACTGGCGCATGCAGGGGCCGATGTAATTCTGACGGAACTCGATGAGGATATCGCTCTTAATGGCGCGCAGGCTTTGCATGATCTCGATCATCATATGATCGGCGGCCTCCTGCACGCAGATAAAGTCCATGCCGGGCTTCAGCTCGTCCTGCGCGGGCTTCACAAAGCGGTCGATGAAATCGAGCTTGAAGCCGTCCAGGTCAAACGCCTTGAGCGCATCGACGTAGAGATCAATCAGGAAGCGGCGCACCTCGGGATAGCGCGGATCGAGGATGCCCGTGTTGTTTCTATCCTCGCGGTAGAGAATAAAATCCTTGAATTTTTCCCAGTTTTCGGAAAAATACCCCATAAACGGCACGCTGTACCAGAGAATGACTCTCATGCCAAGCGCGTGTACGCGTTCAACAAATGCGCGCATATTGGAAAACTTGCCAGGGAATACCTTCCAGTCGCCTGTATAGCCGTAGCCGGTGGCGTTTTCGGCGGTCTGCCAGCCATCGTCGACAATGATGGTCTCCATGCCCAGCGCTTTTGCCAGACGGCATTCTGCCACAAGGGTTTCATCATCAATGTCCTTGGCGAAATTATACCAGGAGGAGTACATGGGCATGCGCGCGGTTACGGGCACCTTCATCGGGGGAATGGAGAGGCTCTGCTCCCACCATGCGCGCACAGCATCCAGCGCTTCATGGCAGGGGATGTGCCGATGATCCGCGCGGATGCGCAGACAGGTATGGTTTGTGCCTTCGAATTGATACAGTCCCATGGCGATCTTGCCTGCGATGCTGCAATCGCCGCTGCTCTTGCCTACGCCGAACTCGACGCTCGTTTCCTTGCGTACCTCGCTGACCGCGTAGGTATAGGTGTTGTTGCCGTCTCCGCTGAAAAGCATGGCGACGGGCGCATTGTTGGTGAGCATGGAGTGAATGTTCAGCCGCCAATCAGCGTCCAGCACGCGGTGTGTGCCGACGGCGGGATGCCACATGTACTGTACGTTCACGCAGGGGAGATCAAAGAGTACGGCGACCTCTGCGCCGGGGTCCTTGGCCGATGCTTCATCCCAGCTTAAATCAATCTCATATTCAAAAACATCGGGGCAGAGGGCTTTTTTGCGAACATCCGCATTCAGAGCGAGGGTAGAGCCTACCGTCAGGTCGTCAAAACGGATATTGTTTGGATAAAGCTTTCTCATATTCAGGTCAATCCTCTCAGAAGCTGCGAATAAATAGAATCAGGGGGCAAGGGCTGGTGCCCTTGCCCCCTGATGATGCAGGTAAGGAATTACTTGCCAAAGGTGTTGGTCATGAAGTTCGCGTAACCAGCCTCATAGATGCTGATGTACTCTTCGATGCCCAGCTTCTTCAGCTCTTCCTGATAGGCGTCAAACTCGTCCAGAGAACGACGGCCGGTGATGAAGTTCGCGGTCTGGGACTTGACATAGTCCTCGATAGCGGTCTTCAGGTAGTTCGCACGCTCAACGTCCTCGGCGGAGAGCATGACGTCCGGCAGACGGATGGTGGTCAGATAGTCGGACAGAGCCGCAGTCTGAGTCACGCGCCAGTGGCGATCCCAGTTGTCATCGTTCCAGATGGAGTTGTCCTCAACGAACAGCGGGATGTCCTCGCCGGTGATCTGATCCTTCACGGTGATGGTCTGGGTCTCCAGCGGCTGACCCGCATACTCGAACGGATAAACCTTGAAGTTGTCGTAACGGCCGGCGATGTAGTACCAAGCGGTGTTGCCGTTGGTCAGGGTGTAGGTCGGGTTGCTCTCAACCAGCTCGTTGGTGACAACCTTGGTCACGGTGCCGTCCTCAGCAGTGGTCTCCTTGATCCACCAGCCGAGGCAGCCCTCAATCATGGCTTCCTCTTCGGAACCCTTCATCGGGCCCATCTGGTACATCATGGCGCCCTCATCGCTGTAGAACCAGTCCATGATCTGCGCGCAGAGCTCCGGATACTTGGTATCAGCAGAAGCGAAGGAACCGAGGCTGACCGGCAGGTTGATGGAAGCGACAGCCTTGTCGTTGACCGAGCTGGTCAGCGGATGCATGGCGTCCCAATCCTGATAGCACGCCTCAACGGCCTGCATGGTGTAGTTGCCGTGGATGCCGCAAACGCCGGCGGTGATCAGGCCGTTAGCGGTGGTCTGGTCCATGGTGAAGTAGTCGGGGGAGATGAGGCCCTCGTCATACATGGTCTTGAAGTATTCCATGAACACCTTGGCTTCCTGCGTGTAGGCCGGGAGAACCAGCTTGTCGTTCTTGATGGCGAAGCCCGTGCCATACTCCTGGTTGCCGCCGGCGTAGAAGCCAAGGGCGTTCCAGACGTATTCCTTCACCTTGTTGCCGATGTCGATGCAGGGGATCATTTCATCGCCCAGACCGGCCGGATCCTGCGCCTTGAACGCACGCAGAACATCGATGAACTCATCGAGCGTGTTCGGCTTTTCCATGTTGACGGCTTCCAGCCACTTG
This sequence comes from uncultured Oscillospiraceae bacterium, assembly GCA_964483645.1. GTDB lineage: Bacteria > Bacillota > Clostridia > Christensenellales > Aristaeellaceae > Ventricola. Next base: position 5,474 of record CAZACG010000085.1, read on the forward strand.
GTGTTGATGTTCATGCGGATGTTGCCGGAGAACGCACCGGTGTTGTTGGCGTACACATAGCCGCGGATGTAGGGCAGGGTGTAGAATGCGCCGTTCGGAGCCATGACGGAGTCGAACGCACTGCCGTAATCCTGACGAGCCTTCACGGTGTTGGGCATGAGCTCTTCGGTCATGTACGGGGTGAAGTCGAGCATCAGCTCCTGATCAAAGCCGTACTTCATGATCTGATCGGTGGTGGTCTGCATCAGCATGAGGTCGGGCAGATCGTTCCACATGGTGGAAAGACGCTGATCGACGTCATCGGTGCCTTTCATGGCTTCGAGTTCAAACTTGACGTTGAACTTCTTCTCCAGATACTTGAAGACGAACAGGTCCTCGACGTCAGAAGTCTGCTCGGTGTGGAGCAGCGTAAAGACGCGCAGGGTGGGCGTTTCGTCTGCGACGGCCGCAACCATGGTCAGAGCCATGATAGCAACCAGAAATAGGGTAACGAGTTTCTTCATGGTGGGTAAACCTCCTTGAAACTATTATTCATATGCCGAAGCATAGAATTGCGGAATTAGCCCTTCACGGAGCCGATCATCATACCCTTGACGAAATACTTCTGTACGAAGGGATATGCGCACAGCATCGGGGCGCTGGAGAGGATAACGACGGCGTACTTCATAACCACGGCCATCTGAGCCTTACGGGTCAGGTCGCCGATGGTCGCCGGGTCAAGCTGACCCATCAGATCTTCGCTGATAGCATTCTCATTCATGATCAGGATGTTGCGCAGCACCAGAGACAGCGGATAATACTTGCGCTGGCTCAGATACATCATGGCGTTCCAGTAGCCGTTCCAGTGGCCGACGGCGTAATACAGCGCCATGACGGCGAGAATCGGACCGGAGAGGGGCAGTGCAATGCGGAAGAACAGACCGAACTCGCTTGCGCCGTCTAGCTCGCCTGCTTCATACAGGC
>CAZACG010000086.1:0-1413 GCA_964483645.1 uncultured Oscillospiraceae bacterium
AAGCCGGGCATCGCGCCGACAGTCGGCGTAACGGACGTGTAATTGGAAAAATAGAGCACAGAGCCGACAGCAGCCAGCAGCGAGCCGATGACAAACGTAATAGAAATAACGGAATTGATCTTGATGCCCATCAGCTGCGCCGTTTCAAAATCCTTGGAAACCGCACGCATAGCCATGCCGATCTTTGTGCGCTGAATCACTGTAACGAGTACGAGCACCAGCACGATCGTCAAAATCGGCGTAATCAGCGTGACAACCTTCGTAGAAGCGCCGCCGATGGTGATGGAATTCGAAATCCACGGAATGGTCGGATACTGCTTGGCCAGACCGCCCGTCACATACCACATCAGATTCTGCAAAAAATACGAAACGCCAATCGCAGAAATCATGACGGACATCCGCGGAGCCGAACGCAGCGGTTTATACGCAATGCGCTCCACCGTCACGCCAAGCAGCACAGTCAAAAGAACAACCAGAGGGATCGCAAACTGCACAGGCAGAGCGCTTGCAATATACACCATAAAAAAGCCGGCCGCAGTAAAGATATCACCATGAGCAAAGTTAATCAGGCGCAGAATGCCGTATACCATCGTATACCCGACAGCAATCAGCGCATACTGACCGCCCACCGAAATACCCGAGAGCAGATAGGGCAGCATTTTATCCAACATCTAAATCCTCCGTCTTGCAGCGGGAGAAGCGCTCCCCCGGAAATTCATGCTTCGCTTTACACCATAAGAAGACGCCGAACCCACGCATGGCTTCGCGGGTTCGGCAGATCAGGCATTCTAAGCGGAAGCTTCTGCTGTTGTTTACTCTGCGAGTTCCGCAACCGTCTGGGTCTTCACGAAATCGAAGGAAGCCGTCTCGGTATTGGCTTTCTTAATGTAAGCCATATCCTTGTTAGCGTCGCCGATTCCGTTAAAGGAAATGGAACCGGTCACGCCGACAGTCGTCACAGACGGAAGCGCGGCAGCGATGTCGGCTCCATCCACAGAATCAGCAGCCTTAATCGCCTCGATAGCAACCATGTAAGCATCGTAACCCAAAGCGGAAACTGCAGCGACGATATCGTTGCCGCCGTTGTTGGTCTTCTTATCCGGGTTCGCATTCAGCCAAGCCTTAAAGCCCTGGACAAAGTCCGCAGCCACCGTCGAGGACTCATCGTTCTCATCAAAGAAGGTGGACATGCAAATCGTCATGTTGGTACCCTTCGCCGCATCCAGAATAACGGAGGATTCCCACGTATCGCCGGCCAGCAGCGGAATGGCAACGTTCATAGAGGCCGCCTGATTGATCAGCAAAGACGCAACCGTGGTGCTGGTCGGGCAGAAAATCACATCAGCGCCGCCCATCGCCTCAAAAGCTTTGGCAAAATAGGTCGCAAGACCTGTGGTATAGTCGTCGCCGAGC
>CAZACG010000086.1:1513-6434 GCA_964483645.1 uncultured Oscillospiraceae bacterium
CTCAAAAGCTTTGGCAAAATAGGTCGCAAGACCTGTGGTATAGTCGTCGCCGAGCTGGCTGAGAACATAGGCCGTCTTCGCGTCAAACTCGTCCTTGGCAAAGTTAGCCATAACGGTACCCTGGAACGGATCCAGGAAGCAGACACGCCAGTAATAATCACAAAGAGAAGTAACGCCCGGGTTGGTGCAGGAGCAACCAATTGCCGGCACCTCAGCGTCGGCAAAAACCTCGCCGCCCGCCATAGATACGCCGGAGCCATAGGAGCCAAGCACAATGCTCACGCCCGCATCAACCAGCTCCTGCGCAGCGGAAATCGCCTTATCGGTCGCAGACTGGTTGTCAACGATCACCAGCTCCACATCATAGGTCTTGCCACCGATTTCAACCGTGGGAATCAGGGAGTTCGCATACTCAATGCCGATGACCTCCTGCTTACCGCCGGCGCCGTTATCGCCGGATGCCGGCTCAAAAACGCCGATTTTAACGGTATCCGCAACGGCAACCGCAGCAGCGGCCATCATGACCATCACCATGATCAAAGCAAGAATCTTTTTCATTTTGTTACCCCTCCTTGAAGTGATACATGCATTATACTGAATTGTCGAGGAAAATACAACCCCAAAATGATAAAAAATGCCGTTTTTTATTTCTTAAAATCCTTATTACGCATTTTTAGAATCTGCTTTTGTCTATTTATGCAACTATTTCGCATGTATTATTCATCACATAAACCATGAATGTTCCTCACCAACTCGCACATGCAGCATGGCGCGCGTTCGATACGCCGCATCTCGCCTGCTGCGTGCATACCGCTTCTCATTAATAATAAGCACTGTTTTTTCTCTTCCACCGTCCATAACCTAAGTGATGGTTTTTTCAATATATTCCGTATTTCAAGAAATTGCGCAAAGCATCATGCGGCGAGCGCAAAGCCGCCGCACAATGAAAGGCTGCTTCAAAAAGGGGGCGCGGACGGCGCGATCAAATCGATCCGTCGGACAGCGCCCTTCTTCCTTTCAATGCGAAGCAGTATTTTCACATAAAATGCCGCCGATCACCTCTGAGCTTCTTTCATTTTATCCGACCATGTCGATCAAAAGCGAAATCAGGCCAACAACAATCGAGCTTGAAATGCCATACACCAGCACAGGCCCCGACAGCGTAAAGAGCTTCGCTCCCACGCCCATGACCAGCCCTTCTCGCCGAAACTCCATAGCCGGTGCAACGACGGAATTGGCGAAGCCCGTGATGGGAACAATGCTTCCTGCGCCGGCATACTTGCCGATCTGATCATATACGCCCAAGCCGGTCAAAAATGCGGATAAAAACACCAGTGTGATACTCGTAGCGTTCGACGCACTTTGCATGCCCAGCATAAACACATTCCCATAGATGTCGGAGATTACCTGTCCGATTACACAAATTACGCCGCCAACCCAGAAAGAACGAAGCAAACCCTGTCCCATTTCGCTTTTAGGCGCAAGCTTGGCCACAAGCTTCGCGTATTCCTTGATCTGCTGTCGGTTTACACTCATTTTTCCTCGCTCCTCTCGTTTCGAATTTTCATTCCCTGCGGCGGCTTTCGCACGCGGCTTTCCCTTGATCCAGGACGAGGCACGCTTTCCAGCGCAAAAGGAATCAGGTTATGTCTTTTCTCCACAATGCATTCCTCCGTTTGATCTGTGTCTGCCTTTATCCTGCACGTCATCAGCTTTCTCTATTCCACACAGAAGGTTTCTCGGCTTTTTTATCGAAATAATCATGTGTCCGCATCCAATCGGTGGTTCATTGCAGGCTTACACGCGTTCGTCATTCAAACGCTTCACAGTGCGTATCCATTTTTCTGCTCTGACAAAGTGAGGAAAAGGCAGAAGCAGAATGTTTGTACGCAGACGAAGCTATTCGAAGATGGATGCCATCCTTTCAAACTCCTCGTCTTCCCTTTGGCGACATTCATTTTCAGGAGGTTATATATGGAGTACTCTCTGTCCGTATCCGTCGATTTCGGCAAAGCGGGTCTGCCCGAGCCGCGCAAACCCGCAACGCTCACCTGCTTCATTCTGCCGTCCAGCCCCGAGATTCCCTTACAAAGCGAAAAGCCCATGGTCATCATCTGTCCCGGCGGCGCCTATCGCTTCTGCTCGGACCGAGAAGCCGAGCCGATCGCCATGAAATTCCTTGCCTGCGGCATGCATGCCGCCGTGCTGCGCTATACGACCGACCCATCGCCCTATCCGACTGCTGCGCTTGAATTGGCTTGGTGTATTTCGGAATGCAGACGCCGCGCCCGCGAATGGCATATCCGGCCGGACAGTATTCACGTCATCGGCTTCTCTGCCGGAGGTCATCTAGCCTGTACGCTTGGAACCGTATGGCATCGTCCCCTATTCCGCCAGACGCTTGGGGAAAACGCCGACGTGCGCCCGAACAGCCAGATTCTGTGTTATCCCGTCATTACAATGGGTGAATCGACCCATGCGGAAACCCGAAGGCAGCTGCTCGGCGAATCGCCATCTTCAGAAGCCGTCGATTCGCTCTCCCTTGAAAAGCAGGTGACGGCGCAGACCGTTCCCACCTTTCTCTGGCACACCGTTGAGGATCGCGCCGTACCTGTAGAAAACAGTCTGCAATATGCCTGCGCGCTTCGCAGAAGCGGCGTTCCCTTTGAAATGCACCTCTATGAAAAAGGCGGTCATGGCCTTTCCACCTGCGAGGACATTACGGCGGGCGGTCCTGAGGGCGTGGTCCCCGACAACGCCGAATGGATCAACCATGCCATTCGCTTCATCCGGCGGCGCGCCAACGATTCCTCCGTTGCCCTGTAACGCACAGGTTTTTTCACATCTCTTGGGAGTCTGTCCTTTACCCCATTTCAGTTTTTCATAGCTCTCGCAAGTCTTTCTTTTGCCCATTTCATTGAAAGGTATAAAAAGTTGTAAAAACTTGAGAATACCGCTTGCATTCCTCTGCTCTTTGTGGTAGAATAACTAATGCTGATTATTGAATACACCTGAGGAGGTGAATTCCCAATGCCGAACATTAAGTCTGCTATCAAGCGCGTGAGCGTTACCGAGCACAAGACTCTCCGCAACAAGATGGTGAAGTCTGCTACCAAGACCGCGCTGAAGAAGTTCGATACCGCCGCGGCTGCCAAGACCGCGACTGCCGAAATGCTGAGCACCGCCTCCGCTGCCGTTGATAAGGCCGCTGCGAAGGGCGTTATCTCTAAGAATGCTGCGAACCGTCAGAAGGCTCGTATGGCTCGTGAGCTGGCCAAGGCTGAGTAATTTGCTCTGATCCCCTCCCATTCGGGAGGGTTTTCTTTTTTCTGTCGGATATTCGCCTTTAATTCGTCTTTAAAAAACGTGCACCCTCTTTCGAAGCAGTTTTCATCATGACGCTGCTTTGTGCTCGTTGCACGCGACTTCATGCAATTTTCCATACGACAAAAAACGGCTGTCAGGATCAACCGTGCCTTCCAAGAAAGCCTTCTCTGCTTTCTTGGATTCCCGGCTTTTCACCCTGACAGCCATTTGTTTAAGGCTCAGGAGAACATCTTCTCCAGCTCCTCATACTTTTCATGCGTGATGAGCGCATCCTGATTGGTTCCCGTCAAATGAACAACATACGTCCATCGTCCGTAGGGCGTAATGCTGTCTATCACGTTGAGGTTGATGATATACGACTTATGGCAGCGGAAGAAGATCTGCTTATCCAATCGTTCCTCCACTTCGCCAAGCGCTTCGCTGGTTTCAAACCTACGGCCCTGCGTGGCGTAAAGCACCGTCGAGCGGTTTTCTCGCTGCACAAGCAGGATATCCGCTTGATTAATGAAGTTCACGCCCTCCTTATGATGCAGCATCAACCGTCCTGCGGGCGTTTGCCTCTGTACCTGCGGACGAATCGCCGTCTGCGACTGCTGCGCCCTTCGTTCCAGCGTAACCGTGCGAATACGCTCAAGCGTCTTCATCACGCGTTCAAGTTTAAAAGGCTTCACCATGTAATCAAACGCGTAAACCTCAAACGCCTGCGCCATATAATCATCATGCGCCGTAGCAAAAACCAGAATGGTATGAGGATCGGTATCCTGAATGGATTTTGCACATTCAAGTCCGGTCATGCCCGGCATTTCCACATCCAGAAAGCATACCTGCGGCTTATGCATTTCCACAAGCTCTAAAAGTTCAGGTCCGTTTGTCGCCTCAGCACAGAGCTTAAAGCCCTCTGCTCGGTCAATCATCTTGCGCAGGATCATGCGCATGCCTTCTTCGTCGTCCGCTATGACGACACGAATCTCTTCTTCCATTACGCTCTCCGCTTCATTCTCGTTTGGACGCGCTCGCTCGGGCGCGTCAGCACCTCGCTCATGATGATGCCATACAGCATGCTTCGCGCAAGCTCCTCCTGCTCTGCGTCTACGTCCGCCGTCAGTTCGTCGTCTTCTGTCCCTCTCGCGTCGCCTGCATGGCACGGATCCTCGCCCTCGCGCGCCTCTTGCATCTGCTGCTGCGTCGCCTCATGCAGATGCAGACGCTGCGTCGGACAGGCCTGCTCCGTTATCGGCGCACTCGCCTCAGCGTCTTTCTCCGGCTTAGCTTGATTCTGCGTATCCAGCGCCATGGAAAAATTCCTGCGAATCTCCTCCCATGACTCTTCCATCATACGTCTTTCGCTGCGCTTAGATTGCACGCTTTTTCCATGCCTTGAACCACGCTTAGCCTTCTTCTCTGCCCTTTTCTTTCTGCTGTTTGCGGCGATGATATAGAAGACGACAAGGACGACCAAACTCAGCAAATCATCCATTTACGTCACACCTTTCGCTGCCGCTTATTTTTTAGACGTATTCGGCACATTGCCCAGCGTGGCAATGGATTCGCGCATAGACGTATCGGCAATCATATTCTGCATCTGGTAATAATC
>CAZACG010000087.1:0-6411 GCA_964483645.1 uncultured Oscillospiraceae bacterium
CTTCTGTTTACGCTGACAGTATATCATGGTCAAAGAAAGTCAGTAAATAGTAAATTGAACTGAAATAATGTGCATTAAATATACAAAATAGACAAAATGCATGTTCTTTGTGGCTTCGGAATGAGCAGGATCAGTGCTCGAAGCTGTCAAAAAGCAGGATAGTCAGAGCGTTGCTTTTAAAAATGTGCTATAATCATATACAGCTTATGCGATGGGATGGGATTTCATATGACAGAAGAATTCGCGCGCGTTTCAGACGTTGATTTTAGTGCGTATGAGCGCGTGATCGCCATCGGCGATGTCCACGGCGACTGCGAGGGTTTTGAAGGGATGCTTAAGGCCATGGGCTTTGCAGAGCGGGACGCGCTGGTGATCGTAGGCGATATCCTTGAGCGCGGGCATGAGTCGCTGGCTCTGCTGCGTCGAATCATGGAGCTGTCCAAGACCGGACGAGTGTATGCGTTGCTGGGCAACAACGATGATTCGATCATGCAATGGTTTTCCGGCACGGAAGATGAAATGGCGCTTCGATTTCTGCATTCGAACAAGCAAACCGTGCTCAGGGAAATGGCGAGGGAACTTAGCCTTCCGTATGAAACGCTTTCCGATATCGCCGTGCTGAGGGCGACGTGCTGCAAGCATTATGGAGCGGAGCGAGCCTATTTGGGATCCCTGCCGCACATCATAAAGAGCAATCTGGCAACCTTCGTGCACGCGGGTATTCAGCCGGGCGATCTGTATGCGCAAAGCGCTTCATACTGCATGAAAACGCAGGCGTTTGCCTCACAAGGATATCGTTTTGCAGAGCCTGTTGTCGTGGGGCATTGGCCTTCGTGCAATTACAGCGATAAAATCATTGACGTCGGCGTTCATTTGAATCAGGAGTCCCACATTTACAGCATAGATGGCGGCAACAGCATGAAGGACTGGGGACAGATCAATATCCTGACGTTTGAGCGGGGCGGGAAAATCGTCCGTTCATCCTATGACCGCTTAAAAAGAATCCGCGTGCTGGAATCGCAGGAGAATACGGAAGAGCCGATTACGCTGCTTTTTCCCCAGACCTGCGTAGAGATCCTCGAAGATCTCGGAGGTCAAAAGCGCTGCTACGTGCCGCATCTCAAGCGCGAAATGCGCTTTGCCTCCGAGAAGGTATACGCCTATAAGGGTAGGACCTATTGCTGGGATTTCACGACCTATCGTCTGCCCGTCAAAGCGGGCGAAATCGTGTCCCTCTGCGGCATACGCGACGACGGAATCCTGGTTAAGCGGGATGGAATCGTTGGGAAATATGTTGGACGATATGAACACGTTGAAGCTGACGAATAAAGGGGGAAGAGGGGTATGTCCAAAGAATGTCAGTATGAAAAATCCTGCGGCGCTGTTGTGTATAGTAAAAATGACGACAAGATCAAGTATCTGCTTGTTTGCGAGCGCAGCGGTTTCTGGGTCTTTCCGAAAGGACATATGGAGGAAGGGGAAACCGAACACGAAACAGCCTTGAGAGAAATCAAGGAAGAGACAGGACTTGATGTGACATTCATTGACGGCTTCCGGGTCAAAGACGAACACAACCTTGCGCGCGAAGGCCGCCCGGAGGCTATCAAGCAGACCGTATACTTTCTTGCAGAGTACAGGGAGCAAAATGTCGCTGCGCAAGCATCGGAGATATCGCAAATTCTGCTGACGGATTATCAATCGGCGCTCAACACCTTGCAATTGGACAGCTTCAAACGCATTTTGACGCAGGCGCATCATTTTCTTGAGCAAAGCTGTCCATCAAGCAGGTTGGACAGGAAGACACAGCCTGACTGCTGCGGAGAAAGCAAATGATCAGATTTCTTGTATTCAGTGATTTGCATTATGATGATACGTCGGATGGTGATCGGCGAATCGAGGCTATACTTGAAAGAGCCCGAAAGAGAGTGCCGGATCTGATCGTTTCGTTGGGAGATTTATGCCATCCGACATGTGCAAATCAGAAAATACTCAAGAGGTTTGCTTCCTTAGGCGTACCCTTTTATCCGATTATCGGAAATCATGAAACCGATGACTGTACGCTGAGCGAGATCATGAACTTCTTTTCGATAAACAGCCCATACTATCGCGTAATCTGTAAAACATACAAATTGCTTTTTCTGAATACATGTTATTTTCGGCATGATGGATATGAAGAAGCGTATTATAACAGAAACTATCAAAATCGTACAGCGATTTATCCTGTTGTTCCGGCTGAAGAGCTGCGATGGCTCAAGGAGGAATTGAGCGATGGCATGAAATGCATTATCTTTTCACATCATAGTTTGATCAACGATTTCGCTCAAAGAGGCGTTCACAATCGAGCGGATATCCGCAAGCTGCTTGCAGAAAAAACTGTATTGCTTTGCATGAACGGGCATGACCACGGGGATCATTATGCACATGTCGATGGAATTCCATATATGACGGTTAATTCTGCGAACTATGTATGGTTGGGCAGCCATATAGCAAGCTCAAAGACAATGCAGGAAAAGTTTGCTCATCTGCATGGCATGCTTCAATACAAACAGGCCATGAGCGCGTACATCGAAATTGACGATCATCAGATTAGAATCTGCGGAATGGAAGGCGAATACCTGTCCATGACGCCTGACGATCTGGGATTGCACGATGATCAGTGGAATGGCGTGTCAATCAAACCGCGAATTGCTTCTCATTGCATTTGCCATCACTGAAGCGCGCCGTGCGCGCGTCCTCTTCCGAAGCAGCTATTCATACTATTCTCAAATCAAATTGAGCCTTGAGGAACTCCCCCGTCAGGTAACGCTTCGCTCCCTGACAGCTTTCGGGCGAATGGCTTCGCCATGGGAGAACGTTGGGCTGCCAAGGGACTTCGCCCCTTGACCCCATTTTCGCTTCGCGCTTATGGATCGTTTCTATCTGCGAACAGTATGAGATGAATATTAAAAACGATGGGCGCTAGGAGATGCGGCCCATCGTCTTTCAATAAAATGCGCGTTAGCGCCATTGATGCGCAAGCGTCTTTTTTTCAAGATACGGGAAAGCTTTGTCAAATTCCTCGACGGCTTCCATATATTGCGGGTCATGGACGTCACAGATGCAGACCTCCGGCTCATAGAACTTCCCGTTGATGCCGCAAAGCGCGCCATGCGTCAGTTCAATCGCCATGAATGCGTCAAAGCTTGATCCGTCCGGCATGGTCACACCGAAAACGCTTGCCGGTTTAAAGCCGAAGCGGGGATAATACGCCGGAACGCCGCAGATGAAGATGGACGTATGTCCGAGCGCCTTGGCGTGCTCCATGGAGCGCTTGAGCAGCATGCCGCCCACGCCCGAGCGCTGATAGAGCGGATCGACGCACAGCGGGCCAAAGGAGAGCGTATTCAGCGTTTCACCCTTGCCCGTCTTGATGTGCGTTTGGATATAAAGAATCGCGCCGATGATGCGCCCATCCTTTTCCGCGACGAAGGAAAGCTCCGGCAAATATGCTTGATCCGTCCAAAGCCTGTGTGCATAGTAATGCTCGTCGCATCCGGGCATGTTGACATTCCAAAAGGCGCGTCGGGTCATATGTTCGACCTCATGATGATCCTTTTCTTCGATGAGCCGAATGATGCAATCGTTCATAGTAACCTCCGAGCGGTTGAATGAAATAGGGGATAAGTGTCAGTTTCTCCATCCATCCGTATATTCCTGCTTGCATTCGATGTACCACAATGGAATCCATTCGTCCCTTGAGATCATGGACAGGCAGGAAAATATGCCGGTGATGACGCTTTGGCTTGCGTACACTGTGATGGGCTTGTCCATGCCTTTATTCTGATAAGGTCGGTCTTCTGTGTTATAGAGGATCAAGCCGGTGCGCCCCATATCTTCAAGCGCTATGCGCAGAGCGCTCTGCCAATCTGCCGCAGGAATGAGCGGCGACAGCAAACGGGAATATGGAGGCACTGTGAAGCGCTCAAACTCGCTTTCCTTGGTCGGACGGCTGGATTGAAGCTCCAGCAGATCACATGCCGCTTCCACAAGCACGCCGCTGTCCGATACGATCGCATAAGCGCTCACGCTGCGTCCTTCTATGGCACCCGGTTCGTCCGCATACCCGGCAGAATAACTGGGCTGACGCCATAAGCGCATGCCGTTGAGCATGAGGTCAAATTGAACCTGCGTGTATTCCATTTGCTTCGGGTTATATTTTGCTCTGCGCTTCCAGTTGGCCTGGGCGGATTCGATAAACGTGCTCGTATCAGAGAAAATGTGCGAATAGTGAAGAAGCTGCTGTTCCATATATGCGTCGTAATCATATGGACGCTCAACAGCCACGGGCGTGCGTACGACCTGAACGCCCAGCGCGTCAAAGTATCGCAGCGCGATATTGACGGCCTGCTCAGCGGCATCCTCTTTAGAAAGATCCGCGCTGGCTTCGACGCTCCAATCGCCCGTGTACAGCGCGCTGCCGCGGCTGTTTTGAAATCGTCCCTCCGTGCGCTGGCCCGCGGCTTTGAGCGCTCGCTGCATCTGCTTTTTGCTCACATAACCTTTTGTGACGGTCAGTATTTCGTCAGGATAGGGAGAGGGCGGTTCGGGACAGTCGATTTTGAGCACGCGGATGGTTTGGTTTTCTTCTCCTGCATGAAAATGCGCCGTAACCGTTCCGGTTAACCATCCATCTTGGAGAATGATATTCTCGAGCGGATCGTCCTGCGCCATTGCCGCAGGGCAAAGCAGCAAAAGCAGAAGCAGATTAAAGAGCATACGCTTCATAAGCATTCCTCCATTCCTCGGCAGTCGGCGCGCTGATGCGAAGCGTCAGCGTCCCCTGCTCAAGTATTTCTTGGCTTGCATGATTCTGCAAGCGAATAAGACAGGAGAGCGTGAGTAATCCGTCTTCGCCGAGCAGCTTTGCATAGTCGTCCGGCTTCAATCGGTCAAGCCGGAGCTTGACAAAGAAGGTTTCGCCCTTTCCGTCGGGCAGAGCATCCTCGCTGCTTGGATATGAACGCCCATCAAGCGTCCAGTCGTCCGGCGTAAAGGTTATCACCTTGCGTCCTTGCGCCCGGTCGGCGATGGGCAGAATTTCTCCTTGGATCCATATGTTGTCAAAGCGTATCCCATCTACGCCGATGTTTCCGCTGTACACGATGAACGCGTCATCCTGCGCTGCCGTGAGGAAATAGACGAAGGACACAGACAGCTCGTCGAGATTCCATGCCGCGTCGCTGACCTCGGCGGAAAGCAGCTTTCCGTCATAGCGGATCTGCTGAAATGCAGAGGAAGAGATGTGTTCGACGATAGGCTCAGCACGCCGTTTTTGCATAAACCAGCTAACGTCAATCGGGCCGACGCCAACGGCTGCGGCGGCGAGCAGAACGAGCAGGAGCAGCGAAATCAGAAGAATGCGCAGCTTTCGCCTTGCGCGATACAGGCGCATTTTGAGTACGTCTTCGGTTTGTCCGGCTTGCTCGGACATCTCACGGAGTGAATAGCCCTGCTCATGATGCTGAAGCAAAAGCGCTCGTTCTTCGTCCTTCATTTGTGCAAGCGCTTCCTCCAGCGCGACATCATCGACGAAAGGCGTGCTTTGCGCTGCAAGCGCGAGAACGGAATCCTTTTCTTTCTTGTAGTTCCGTTGTATCTGGCGGCATATATTCTTGAGGATGCTGATCAGCCGCGTCAAACGCATCGTCATTGCGCAGCTCCGAAAGGTGCTCCCAGGCGGAGAGCATGGCGCTTTGCACAGCATCCTCGCAATCTCGTTCCGGGAGCATCGTGCGAGCGATAGCAAAAAGCTTGCGACGGCTTTGGGATACGCGCTGTGTGAATTCATCCTTGTCCAAACGATCACCTTCCTGCGTGTTTCTGCATATATAGACGCAAAAAACGCCCTCGCGTAACGCTGATGGCGAAAAAATCATGGTTTCCTTTTGAGCGCCTCCACTGCCACACGATACTTATCATAGCGTCTTCCGCGCCCATCGCGGTAAGCGCCAAACGGCGCGGGAACCATGACGGTTGCGGTCTTGCCGATATAAGTGATTACGCCGGTGAGCATGCGGCCTTCATAGACAAAGCTTGCCGGACAACCGGGGACCAAACCGCTTTGCGCGGCCTCTTGCCTGCGCGTGGGCAGGCTGTGACAGGTATCCGTATGTCCAAACAGCCCGTTTGCCAGAGAGAGAAAGCGTTTCGAATGTCCCGTGCTGCCAAAGAGCGCGGTCTCAACCGCATGGCAAAGCTCATGCTCAAAGACGACAAGGAACGCCTCCTGCGCCGTAGCGACGCTCAAGCCATTGAGCGAAAACGGACCGTCGCCAAGCCTTGTCAAAAAATCGCCGGACATGCGGATTTCCGCGTGCTCCATGCGTTTTTCGCGATCTCTGGCATAGAGAAATTTACCGGCGGAGGAGATCA
>CAZACG010000088.1:0-6362 GCA_964483645.1 uncultured Oscillospiraceae bacterium
GGAACATGGGGCGTTTTCTTTTCCCCCAATTCCCTCCGCTTTCCCACGACTGGTCGCCATGTTACCGAAGACCACATCTACAAACAAGCAGGAGGAACAACATTATGAAGCGCATCGTTTCCATCTTCGCCGCTCTCGCTCTGATTCTGACCCTCTCCATCTCTTGTGCCGACACACTTAAAATCGGCATCGGCCAGTTTGCGCAGCACGGCTCGCTGGACAACTGCTATCATGGCTTTGTTCAGGGACTGGCCGAGGCAGGCTACGTCAACGGCGAGAACATCGACATCGAATTGCAAAACGCACAATCTGATATGGGCATCGCCCAGCAGATCGCCGCGCAGTTCGCCTCCTCCGGCGTTGATCTGATGGTCGGCATCGCCACCCCCATGGCGCAGGCCTGCTACAACGCCTCTGCCGGACGCATTCCCACCGTCTTCACCGCCGTGACCGATCCGGTTGCCGCCGGCTTCGTTTCCGCTGAGGGCAAGGCTGTCGGCGCAATCACCGGCACCTCCGACGAACTGCCCATTCAGGCGCAACTTTCTTCCATCCGCGCGATGCTGCCCGAGGCAACCAAGATCGGCATCCTCTACACCACCAGCGAGGTCAACTCCATTTCCGCCATTGAGCTTTACAAGCAGCTGGCGCCCGACTACGGCTTTGAAATCGTCGAATCCGGCATCAGCACCACCGCCGACCTCCCGCTTGCGCTGGACGCGCTGCTGAGCAAGGTCGATTGTCTCACTAACCTGACCGACAATACCGTTGTCTCCGCGCTCGCGCTGGTACTGGACAAGGCCAACGCCGTCGGCAAGCCGGTCTTCGGCTCCGAAATCGAGCAGGTCAAGCTGGGCTGCGTCGCCGCAGAAGGTCTTGATTATGTTGCGCTGGGACGGCAAACCGGCCTGATGGCCGCCAAGGTGCTCTCCGGAGAAGCTAAGGCCAGCGATCTCCCCTACGAGATCATCACCGAGCCGTGCCTGTACGTCAATTATGCCGCGCTGACCACACTCGGCGTTGAGCTGCCGGACGAGCTCGCCGCGCGTGCAGTGGATGTCCAATAATCCCGCTTTGACCCATGTTTCATTCCTCGCTTTCCTTCGACTCTTGATCGTTTCACGTGATTATCAAACATCCCAATCGACGGAGGTATCCCATGGCTCTTCTTTTAAGCGTCCTTGAGCAAGGCTTCATCTACGCCATTCTCGCTCTTGGTGTATACATCACCTATAAAATCCTCGATTTCCCGGATATGTCCGTCGATTCGTCGTTTCCTCTGGGCGCGGCGGTCACCGCGCTGATGATTCAGGCGGGCGTCTCTCCGCTGCTCACGCTCCCGGCTTCGCTGATTGCCGGCGCGCTTGCGGGCGCGCTGACCGGTGTGATTCACGTACGCTTTAAAGTGCGCGATCTGCTCTCCGGTATTATCGTGATGACCGGTCTGTACTCGGTCAATCTGCATATCGCGGGGCGCGCCAATGTGCAGCTGTTCTCCTTTGACACGATCTTCAAGAATCCTTTCGTCTCCTCGCTGCCCGCAGGCGTTCAGCCCTATGCGCCGGTCATCATTCTGCTGCTTCTGACCCTCGTGGTCAAGCTGCTCATGGATGCTTATCTGGCCACGCGTTCCGGCTTTCTGCTTCGCGCCACGGGCGACAATCCGACGCTGGTTGCCTCTCTTGCGCAGGACAGCGGCAAGGTGAAGATTCTCGGTTTGGCCATCGCCAACGCGCTGGTCGCGCTCTCGGGCAGCGTCATGTGCCAATACCAACGCTATTTTGATATTTCCATGGGCACCGGCACGCTGGTGCTGGCCGTCGCCTCCGTCATCATCGGCTCCCAGCTGATGCGTGGCCTGCGCGCTCTGCGCGCGACGACGGCGGTTGTCATCGGCTCCGTGCTCTACAAGGGCTGCGTCGCGCTCGCGCTGAGCTTGGGTCTGTCTCCGTTCGATCTGAAGCTGATCACCGCAGCGCTTCTGCTGATCATCATTATCGCGGGCGGTCATCATAGAAAGAGGGGAAAGCATCATGCTTGAGCTAAAGGATATCGTAAAAATCTATCAGGGCGGCACGGTCAACGAGCATTGCCTGTTTAACGGCTTCTCGCTGTCCATTCCGGACAAGCAGTTCGTCTGCGTGATCGGCTCCAACGGTTCGGGCAAAACCTCTCTGCTCAATGTCATCTGCGGCTCCATTCCGGTGGACGAGGGGCAAATCCTCATCGGCGGCGAGAACATCACCCATATGCCCGAGCATAAGCGTCATCGCCGCATGGGGCGCGTCTATCAGGATCCCGGCCGCGGCACCTGCCCGTCGATGACCATTCTTGAGAACATGTCCATGGCGGACAACAAGGGCAAGCCCTTCAATCTGCTGCCCTGCGTCAACAAAAAAAAGACGGAGGAATACCGCGCCATGCTCGCCCAGCTCGGCCTCGGCCTTGAGGATAAAATGGGCGTGATGGTCGGCAATCTTTCCGGCGGTCAGCGTCAGGCGATGGCGCTTCTGATGAGCACGATGACGCCCATTGAGTTTCTGATTCTTGACGAGCACACCGCCGCGCTTGACCCGAAGACTGCTGAGATCATCATGGAGCTGACCGGCAGAATTGTGCGTGAAAAGCAGCTGACCACCATCATGGTCACGCATAATCTGCGCTATGCCGTCGAGTATGGCGATCGTCTGCTGATGATGCATCAGGGACATATTGAGCTGGATCTCTCCGGCGAGGCGCGCCAAAGCCTCAAGGTCGACGACCTGCTCAGCAAGTTCAACGAAATTAGTATTGAATGCGGAAACTAAGCTTCCCGCAAGGCTGACCATCCCGCTGACAAGCAAGCGCACCGCCTCTTCCGAAGCAGTTCGCAGCATGATGCTACTCCGTGCTTGTTGCACGCTGCTTTGCGCAATTCCCTATGTGACAAGTAAAACGCTGCCGCCTTTCGATATGCTTCCTTTATGAGAGACAGTGAATAAAGAGAATTGTCCATCCTGAAGAAAGTAGATCATCCTTGAGCAGCGTTTTATTTCTTCTCGACCTTGCACCATCTGCGTCATTCCTTCGCCGGACAGCCGTCGCCATGCGGATGTTCTGTCCGTTGATCAAGGCGCGCTTGGCGGCGATACAGTCGTGACTGTTCAACGATACGGCCGGATTCCTTTACCCTTTGCCGAGCTACATTCCCCTATTCAACAGTTGTATTTAGGCGACTGGGGCGAAGAAAACAGCCTCGAGATTCTATGGCTCGATCATAACACGTTGCGCATCAACGGGATCGACTATCCACTTTAATCGCTTTTCCGGCAGAAGTCTTTCTGCCGGTCTTTTTTGCTGTATATAGAATTGCTCATACTGCTCTCAAATTCAATCAAAGCTTTAGAGCATTCTCCGTCAGGCGACGCTTCTCCCCCTGATGGTGTTGGAACGGTTTTGCCTTAGGAACGTTGGGCTGACGCCCAAACCCGCCAAGGAACTTTGCCCCTTGACCCTATATTCGTTTCGCGCTGATGGACCGTTTTGATCTGAGAGCAGTATCAAACGAAGAATCTGCACCCAAAGGTTTCCAAAGGGCGCCCGGAAAGCCCTTCGGCGGGGGGCGTTGGGGGCAGAGTCCCAAGCTCGTAGCGCCCCATACTCAAGAGAGCGCATGCTTCTTCATCAAGCTGCTTCACAAGAGGGAACGTGCTTTTTGCTTCGTTCATGCGTAAGCCCTCGCTCGGCGCTTTTGGGTAGACAGCATTTCTCCGTTCTGCTATAATGAGATGATATGGAGAATGGATCTCTGCTGTTTATGGATCATCGTTGAAAGGAGCTGCCCGGCGGGCAGGTTATTTATGCGTTTGAGTCTGGTCATTCCTACCCGCAATGCCGCCGCACAGCTTGAGCGTCTGCTCGAAGCGGCACTCAAGCAAACCACTGCGCCCGACGAGATTTTGATTGTGGATTCGCAATCGGAGGACAACACGCTTGAAATCGCCAAGCGCTTTAAACGCGTGCGCGTTTTGTCCATCGCGCAAAGCGAATTCGACCACGGCGGTACGCGAAATATGGCGCTCTCGGAGGTCTCGGGCGAGTTTGTGCTGTTCATGACGCAGGACGCACTGCCCTTTTCGGACACAAGCTTTGAAGCGCTTCTCGCTCCTTTCAAGGAATCGCACATCGCCGCCGTAAGCGGTCGGCAAATCGCCTTTTCCGATGCGCAGCCCGCTGAAAAGCTCGTGCGCGCGCACAGCTATCCTGCCGCAGACCGTTGCTGGAATTATGCCGACGTTCCCCGGCTTGGGCTGCACGCGTTTATGATCTCCAATGTCTTTTGCGCTTATCGACGCAACGCGCTCCTCTCCGCAGGCGGCTTTGAACATCCGCTGCTCACCAATGAAGACATGCTTGCGGCCTCCTCCTTGCTTGCGCAGGGACATGCGCTCGCCTATTGCGCCGAAGCCGCGGTTTATCATTCTCACTGCTTCACGTTGCGCGAGCAGTTTGCGCGCAATTACCGCATCGGGCGCACGCTTGAGCGCTACAGCGCGCGCTTTGCTCATGCAGGCGAGACGGGTGAAGGGTTGACGCTGGCGCGCGACGTTCTTGCCGGCCTTATCCGCGAGGGACACTACGCGCAATGCCTCCGCTTCGGAGCGGACTGCGCCGCACGCCTGGCAGGCAATCGTCTGGGGCGTCTGCGCGAGCGTCTGGACAAGGAGGCGCGCCATGCGTGAAATCCGTGCTGAAATCCTGCTGGCAGCCTATAATGGCGAGCGCTTTCTTCGCGAGCAGCTCGATTCCATTCTCGCCCAGCGCGATTCCCGCTGGCATCTGACCGCCTCCGACGACGGTTCTACGGACGCCACCGCCGACATTCTTTTAGAATATGCTACGCGCTATCCGGAGCAAATCACCGTACTGCGCAGGAACACACACACCGGCTGCGCTTGCCGTCATTTTGCCGCGCTGCTTGACGACTGTCCTGCGGAGTACATCCTCTTCTGCGATCAGGACGACGTATGGCTGCCCGACAAGCTTGGTTCAACGCTCGACGCATTGAGCGCACTGGAAGCGACGCATGGCAAGGACTGCCCCGCGCTGGTCTTCTGCGATTTGACGGTCGTGGACTCGCGGCTCGAGCTCCTCGCGTCCTCGCTCTCACGCGCGCAGAATCTGGAAATGGCGCGCTTTGATTTCCGTTCCCTCCTCTTTCAAAATGCCGTCACCGGCTGCGCCACGGGGATCAACCGCGCTCTGGCCGACGCCGCGCTTCACTGCAAGGATTGGAGCCGCGTCATCATGCACGACGGATGGCTCGCTGCCGTCGGCGCATGCTTGGGGCATATCGCCTATATCGACAAGCCACTGATCCTCTACCGCCAGCACGGTGCAAACACCATCGGCGCCAAGGACGTGCGCCGCATGGGCTATATCGCTAAAAGGCTCGCCCATCTGCGCGCGCTTTCGCAAGGTATTCGCCGCAAGAAGCAGCAGGCAGCCGTATTTGCCGAAAGCTTTGAGGATTGCCTTTCCTCCGAGGACGTCGTCTTTTTGCAGACCTTTTCCAAGCCGCGCAGCGGCATACGTTTTTACGCGCAAAACAGGCAGCTCTTTCGTGATTGGCTCCATTTGCTCGGCTTCATGCTTCTAGGCTGAATGCTATTCTCAAATCAAATTGAGCCTTGAGAAACTCCTCCGTCAAGTGACGCTTCGCTCCCTGACGATTTTGATCAAAATCGCTTCGCGATTAAATACGATGGAGGATTTCATCCCCACCCCCCAACCCGGGGGGACATTGTCCCCAGACCCCTTCTTCGCTTCGCGCTGATAGCTCGTTTTGATCTGAGATTCGTATAACGCCATGATTTCATACAAGGAGATGACGATCAGCATGATCGATAAACAGAATTGCACGCTCGCAGAGCTGCAAATAGAGAATCAACGTCTGAGTAAAAAGCTGTCCGAGCTGGAACTTGAGCTTGAAGCCATGCGAAGCGAGGCATATCGCTATCAAACCGAAGCATGGATTCATCTTCATTCGCGCCGCTATCGTCTGGGCGATTTGCTGGTCAATGCCGCAAAGTCTCCGTTCAAGCTGCTGCGTCTGCCCTATGATCTTCTACATCTGCGCCATAGCGTCGAACGTCCGCGCGTGCAGTCGGCAAAGCGCACATCAACCGTTAAGCCGATCAAGCGTCTGCCTCCCGCCCACTACGGACGGGAGGAGATCATCGAGCTGAATCGCCGCTATTTGCACGCCTATGACTTTGGCGAAAATCAGCCGTTGGTTTCCATCATCATCTGCACGCATAATGGCCTTGACAATCTGCGTAGGCTGCTCGCTTCGCTATGCGACCGCTCCTTTTATGCCCACT
>CAZACG010000089.1:0-3172 GCA_964483645.1 uncultured Oscillospiraceae bacterium
TTTTCTGAATATTTTGCCAGTTCACTTTTACTGTTTTACGACCACATAGCATTCGAGACGGGCTGTTTTTGTTATCTCTTGCTATCATGTGCATTGCGCCATATGGCGTGCATATACAGCGTGCTTATTCCTCCGTGTTCTGACGACGGCGGCGGCGCGTCCTGCCTTCCGCGGAGGCCGATTCGCTGCCTGTCGGATCAACCTGCGGAGCAACCGGTGCAGTCGGTGCTTTCGGCGCTACCGGCGCGGTCGGCGCTACCGGCGCGGTCGGCGCTTTCGGCGCTACCGGCGCAGTCGGCGCGGTCGTCTGTGTCTTTGCCGGATTGGCGTACGGACTCACTCGCGCGCCCTGCGTCGGCTGACGCATATAGGAAGGCGTCTGAGCAGTCTGAGAAACAGGCGCTTTGGGCATCGCTGCGGCGCTCTGCTGAGCGCGCATGCGCTGCTGCGTGAACTGCTCCTCGCGCAGCTCGGCCTCCTCATCCTCGTCCATCTCCTCGTCCTCTTCCTCCTCGCTCCTGCGGCGATAAACGTACACGCCGTAGGCCGCAGCGGCGACCACGATCAGTATGCCGCCGATCACGAAGGGCAGAATGCCGATGCCGCCTTCCTCTTCCACAAGGGGCTCCATCGTCGGCAGGGGCGCTGCGCTCGGCTCGGGCGTCGTCTCGCCCTCATAGGTTACGCCGTAGCTGGCATATGCATCGTCGCCCGCGGTGAACGCGACGATATACTTGCCGGGGTCGGGCAGGGTCACGTCCATGGCAAAGTTGCCTTCCGCGTCGGAGATCGCCTGTCCAACCGTCTGCTTGATCGTCTGTATATTCTCCGCGACGGCGCTGGCGATCAGCTCAAAGCCGCGGCTGCCCATCAGGCTATCCGCGCTTTCCACGGTAATCTCAATCTCGGCTCTCACCTCGATGTTCGCCTTGGTTTTGCCGTAAACGCGGAAGGTTTCCGTCAGGGTCGTCGCCGGAATATAGGTAATGCTGATCTCGCCGAAGCGGCTAATGAGATTAGCCTGCGCAGGGATCGGCGTAGCGTTTGGATCCGGCGTCGCCGTCGATTCATAGCTGGGCATGCCGGGAATATCGTTGGTCCAGCTGTCGTCCACAGGAATGATATCCTTGAGCGTCGTACCGTTGATCACGTGACTGATGTTGTTGCTGCTGTTGGCCTGCGAATCGGAAGAACCGGCGATGTCGGGCTTCGGCGTCGCGCTCGCCTGCTCGTTCAGATAGGCCTGAAGCTCGGCGATGGTCAGCATCTGCGCCATGTCGCTGCGGACATAGCCCTCCTGACCGTTGTAATCCACCTGATACCACGTATAGCTTCCGTCGTATTCGGAGCCGTATACCAGCAGCAGCGTATTGACCGGAATGCGGCCAAGGGACGTGCCGGAGGAGGACGGCGTGCGGCGCAGATTGACGGAATTCTTAATCAGCTTGGCATACGCGCTGGTAGAATCCGGCCCGACCGGCTCCGGCGTGGCCTGCGGCATCGGGGTCGGCGTGGCAAGCGCAGCCTCCAGCGCCGCCAGATAATCCGCCTTCTCCTGATCGCCCATCACGCGCACAAGATCGGCGCGGACAAAGCCCCACGTGCCGTTAAATTGCACCAGATACCACGTCATGCCGTCTGCGGCTATTTGGCTCTGGAAGAGGTATACCACGTCTTCTTCCTCGAGAATGCCTTGCAGATAGGCTTGAGAATCCGGGTTGCCGCGCAGCGGCGTGCCATCATACAGTACGCGCGCGTAATGGTCAAGCCTGACCGGCGCAGGGGTTGCAGTGGGTTCGGGCGTAGACGTTACCTCGGGCGTTTCCGTCACTTCGGGCGTGGACGTTACCTCAGGCGTGGTCGTTTCCTCAGGCATAGCCGTCACTTCAGGTGTGGCCGTCGCCTCGGGCTTTGTCGTCTCCTCAGGTGTGGCCGTCGCCTCAGGCGTGGTCGTTACTTCGGGCGTGGACGTTACCTCCGGGGTTTCCGTGGGCGCCTGCGTCGGCTCAGGGATCACTTCCGGGTCATCGAGCGTAGCGCGATACGCAGCCTCCTCGTTTTCGCCCATCAGTTGCACGAACTTGGCCATCACATAGCCTTCGCCCTTATCCGTGCGCACATGGCACCATGCGCTCTCCTCGTCGCCCTGCGTGCGGCTCATGACCCAGAGGATCGTGCCCGCCTCCATGCGATAGATCAGCTTTCCATTCGCGTCCGGCGTCTCGCGCAGGGCGACCTGTCTGCCAGTGTTAAAGCCATAATGGTAGACGTCGCCCTCCTTGAGTGCCTGCGGTTCCTCGGTCTCGGGCGTGGGCGCTTGGGTAGGATCAGGCTTCGGCTCCTCTTCCGGCTCTTCCGGCTGAGGCGGCACAATGGTCGCCTTCGGCGCACGCACGGCGGCCTCAGCCTCCTCGCGCGTCACTTCCTTCACCTTGAAGGCCTCGATATAGCCGCGCTCGCCCGTGGACAGATCCTCGGCCAGATACCAGCGCTGATCGTTTTTGCCGATTGCATCGTCCATGAGCATCAGCGGGGACGGCTCGGTGATCTTCGGAATCGCGCCGCCCTCCGGAATCACATCCGGCTCCGTGCGCAGGATAATGAGCGCATCGTTGCCCTGCTCAAGCGTCATGGCATAGGCTGGGAAGCTCGTAATCTCGGCGGGAACGGGCGCGGTCTGCGCATCGTCCGCCGTTTCATTCTGCTCGCTCTTTTCCGGGCTTTCCTGCGGCACGGGAGTTGCGTTCAGC
Source organism: uncultured Oscillospiraceae bacterium (assembly GCA_964483645.1). Taxonomy (GTDB): domain Bacteria; phylum Bacillota; class Clostridia; order Christensenellales; family Aristaeellaceae; genus Ventricola. The sequence goes on from CAZACG010000089.1 coordinate 2,751, forward strand.
CCCATCGCTTCAATCAGCGCCCGTGCGTCCTCCGTCGAAATCTGCGTCAGCAGGAAGTCGCGCATATAGCCGCTCTGACCGCTTTGTACGATGGTAGTCGGATACCAGACATTGCCGCTGTCATCCGTCTGCGCCGCGCCGATCTGCACCAGCACGCCGTTGGCAACCGTTGCAATCACGTCGCCGCCCACGCTGTCGCGCATGTTGTTGGAATCCCTGTTCTGGTTGTTGGTCACGGCATAGGCCGATCCCTGCTCGACAGGCTCCTGTGTCGGTTCGTCAACAGGCTCCTGCGTCGGCTCGTCGTCAGGTTCCTGCGTCGGCTCGTCGTCAGACTTGTCGGCGTTGAGAATATCGTCGATGGCCGCCATCAGAACGAAGGCCGAATACTCGTCAAGCTCTACGGTTTCCTCCGCCGGGAC
>CAZACG010000089.1:3272-6333 GCA_964483645.1 uncultured Oscillospiraceae bacterium
CCTCCGGCGTGGGTTCCTCCGTCGCCTCCGGCGTGGGCTCTTCCGTCACCTCCGGCGTGGGTTCCTCAGCCGTTCCGGGCGTTGCAAAGCCAAACGGATACAGCGCCGCATCCGCTTCCTCCGCCGTCATGGGCGCAGCGGCGTCGGCGATCATCACATCCCAATAGAATTCCTCATTCTCGGGATCGACGATGTGCGTGAGCATGCCCGCCTCAGCGTCAAAGTCGCCCAGCGGGATCTGCACGGTCATTTCCTCGTCCTCGGTAATCTCCAGCACGCCCGCAGTCAGCGCGGCGCGCTGCTCCTCGGTGAGCATGCTCTGATCGACCCAATAGACGATATCGCCCATGCTGGTGACGACCACCTGCACAGGGATATAGCCCTGCGCGCCGTCCGGCATGGTCACGAGCACCTGCGCAAAAATCTCTTCTTGCGCCATAGCAGGCATAGACGCGGCAAACGCCATCACGGCGCAAAGCGTCAAAGCCAGCAAAAGGCGGGTGATCTGTTTCATATTCGGTATCCTCCTTTTTGGAATCCAATCGGCAGAGCGCCGAAACCTCATCCTATGCATCGTATGCGAAGCCGCGCGCCGAATCGACCGCGTCGCCGTCTGCGCGCAGGGGAGCACCCCTCGCGCCATGATGTTTCGTTCCCCATTGTAATTCGTCCGCTGCCGCCTGTCAACTCCGGCGGCGTTTTTGCCCTATAATACCACGTTCAAACAGAACATAGCGCGTCCTGTTTTTATACAATTCTCAAATCAAATCGAGCCTTGAGGAACTCCCCGTCAGGTCTCGCTTCGCTCCCTGACGATTTTAACTTTCCAGGAAATTACGCAAAGCGTCGTGCAGCGAGCACAAAGCTACATCATGATGTATACTGCTTCGGAAGAGGAGCGCGCACGGATAGCTCGTTTTGATCTGAGATGCGTATCAGCCGCCGCTTGCGCGGCTTTTTATGGGATTTACGTGTATTAGACGAACGGACGGCAGGGATTCTTCCCGGTCAAATCGAAATAAACGAATGGATTTCATATAAAAGGAGAAGCATCATGGCTTACGAAAATTTAAAGGAAACCTTCCTCTCCTCCGAGGAAATTTACAACGGACGCATTCTGCGTGTGGAAAAATGGCAGGTCACCTGCCCGGACGGCAAGATTGCCCCGCGCGAAATCGTCGTGCATAAGGGCGCTGCGGCCGTCGTCCCGGTCTATGAGGACGGCACGACGCTGCTGGTTCGTCAGCACCGCATCGCTGCCGACCGTGTGACGCTGGAAATACCTGCGGGCAAGCTGGACAGCGAGAGCGAGGATCCCGCGCTGTGCGCCGTGCGCGAATTGAAGGAAGAAACCGGCCTGAGCGCGGGCCGCATGACGCTGCTGACCTCGCTGCTGACCACACCGGGCTTCTGTACCGAAAAAATCGCTGTGTATCTGGCGCAGGAGCTTTCCCAGGGCGACACGGACCCGGACGAGGACGAGTTTCTCGGCCTTGTGCGCATGCCGCTTGAGGAGGCCGTCGCCATGGTCATGCGCGGCGAGATTCGCGACAGCAAGACCATCTGCGGCCTGCTCATGGCGCGCGAGGTGCTCTCCGGGCAAAAGGAGAAAGCCTGATGGTCGGTCATGCGCCGCTGCATGCCGGCTGGACGCTGTCGGGTCAAGCCGCTGCGTCCGCCGCTTCCCCGGGCTTTACGCTGCCCGGAGCCGACGCGTTGTCGGCCTTTGCCGACCTGCTCGGCGACGCCCCGCAGCCCCAAAATGACGCGCTGCAGCCGCAGGGCGTTCCCTTTGCGCTGCCCGCCATGACGGAGCAGGAGGTCGGCGCGCAGACGGAGCTTTCCTGCGTCATCGACTTCAGTACGCTGTGCGCGGATGACGCAAGGCTGATTTTTGAGCATATCGTTGGCAGCGGAGAAGCGCTGCTTGACGGAGAGCCCCTCGCGTGCTTTGACAACGGGCCGCTGACGCTCGATCTGACGCACGCGCTGCGTCTTTGTAAAAAGCAGACGCTGACCCTGCGCTTTGAAAGCTCCGGCTCCATCGGCGTGCCGGGAAACGTGCTGCTGCATACCGGCAACGGCGCTTCCATCGGCGACGCATTCCTCTTGCCCTGCACGGACGGCGAGCGGATGACGCTGCGCTGCGCCGTTCATGCCCATCAGTCGGGTCGATACCGCCTGATTGCGCAGCCCTGCGCCTGCGACGCAGGCCGCGAGGCGCAGCCCGTACGCGAGCTGACCGCCGAGCTTAAAAAGGACGAGACCCGCACACTTGAAATGACGCTGTGCGTCCTGGCCGACCGTTTTTCGCCGCTGAAACCCTATACCCCCGCCGCGCTCAAGCTTCTGCTGGTCAAGGAGCGCCCCCGCCGCTTTGGCGAAAAACCTCCAAGACCGCGCCTTTTTGCGCGCATGCGGCATAGCGCGTCCGCACGTCCTCCGGAGCCTGCGCCTCTGTCTGGTGGCACGCTCTGCGACCGGCTCACACTCATGTGCGGCTATCCGGGAACGCCTGCACGCGCATACGTGCCGCTGACCGAAGAGGAGGTGCTTCTTTCCCCCGAGGAACTGATCCGCCGCGCGCAGGCGCTGTGCCTGCCTGCGCTCGCCGTGGAGTCCGCCGCATCCGAAACGCTTGCCCGGGCGCTGACGCTCGCAGGCGTCTCGCTCGTCCTGCTTCCGCCCGTGAGTAATCAAGACCAACTGCGTCTTTCCCGCCTGCCCGCCGTGTCCATCGCGGATAGCGCGCTCTGTACGCCGCAGACGCTTGAGCATTCCGCGCTGCAGCTCGCTTCCATGGTTCTCCTGTCTCGGCGCATCGCCGGGGACGCATCCCCCGCCGCGCTTTTGCTCGAGGCTTCTGGGCGCGATCTGAATCCCGATGCGCCGGATGTGCGCGAACGCCTTGTCTGGTTGCGCGCCGTCAGCGTCCGCCTGAATGCCGAAGCCGCAAGGCAGGGAAAGCTTCAGGGCGCGATCTGCGCGCCCGGCGAGTGGACTTGCCCGGATATCCGGGAAGCGCTGCGCACGGCCTTTGCGCCCATGCATGTGAGCGCGC
>CAZACG010000090.1:0-6331 GCA_964483645.1 uncultured Oscillospiraceae bacterium
GCATGGTCGAAGCTGCCAAGGAAACCGGCAAGAAGCTGACCATCGGCTATCAGCACCGTCATAAGGCCGAAAGCCAGTATGTCAAGGCCTGCATCGAACGCGGCGATCTGGGCGATATCTACTACGCCAAGGCGCTGGCTATCCGCCGCCGCGGAACGCCCAACTGGGGCGTCTTCCTCAACGAGTACGAGCAGGGCGGCGGTCCGCTGATTGACATCGGCACGCATAGCCTTGACCTGACGCTCTACCTGATGAACAACTATAAGCCGCGCATGGTCGTCGGTACAAAGTACAAAAAGGTTGAGCATGCCGATCAGGGCAATCCTTGGGGCGGCTGGGGTCCGGATGAGAACACGACCCTTGAAGACGCAGCTTTCGGCTTCATCGTCATGGAAAACGGAGCGACTATTACGCTGGATGCAACATGGGCGCTCAACACCAACGAGCCTATTCCGGAGGGCAGCTGCAACCTGTGCGGAAGCAAGGCCGGCGCTACGATTCGTCCTCAGCAGGTCGTCATCAACAAGGTTGAGTTCAATCGTCAGGTCGAAACCAAACCCAATCTCGGCGCCGGCGGCGTAGCCTTCTACGACGGCAAGGGCGAAACACCGCAGATCACCGAGCAGAAGCGCTGGCTCGATGCGATTGAGAACGACACGGATCCCGTCGTATTGCCGGAGCAGGCCTGCGTGGTCAGCGAAATTCTCGAGGCAATCTATACATCTGCCAAGACCGGCGAGCCGGTGTATTTCGACCGCTGATGGAGGTTCTGCACATGAGGAACTACGCCATGCTCGGCAAATGGCATGTCCACGCCAGACAATATGCCAACGAAATCAACCTCCTGCCGGACTGCCGGATCGCCAAGGTCTGGGATCCCGATATGGACATTGCAAACGATTGGGCGCAGCAGCTGGGGAACGGCTGTCAGGCCGCTTCCCTTGAGGATATTCTCGGCGACACATCCATCGAGGGCGTCGTCATATGCAGCGCCACCAACGAGCATCCCGACCTGATGATCCGCAGCTGCGAGGCAGGCAAAGCGGTCTTCACCGAAAAAGTGCTTGCACTTTCCAACGAGGATGCAGAAGCCATGAAGGCTGCCGTGCTGCGCAACAACACGCGCTTTGGCATCTCCTTCCCCCATCTTTCCGATCCGGCGATCATTTTCGCGTTGGAAACCGCAAAATCCGGCAAGTTGGGCAAGGTGAACTATGCTCGCTTCCGCAAGGCGCATGACGGCTCCACCGGCGACTGGCTTCCGCCCCACTTCTACGATCCCATCGCCTGCGGCGGCGGCGCGATGATTGATTTGGGCGCGCACCCGATGTACATGCTCTGCGAGCTGATGGACGCGGATCCTGTTCGCGTTCAGTCCGCTTTCACGCAGATGACCGGGCGTGGCGTAGAAGATAATGCCGTAAGCCTTCTGACTTTTGAAGACGGCGCTATAGGCGTATCGGAGACCAGCTTCGTCTCCAAGGGCTATCCGCTGACCTTTGAAATCGGCGGCACAGCCGGCACGCTCATTTGCCGGGATGGCAAGGTCAGCTTAAACTGTGCTAAGACGCAGGGGCAGTGGCAGGAGGTTGAAACCCTGCCCGCGCGCAGACCCGGTCCCGTGCAGCAGTGGGCTTCCGCCGTCAAGGCCGAGGATATCCCCGCAAGCTTCGGCATTGACGCTGCCGTACGCCTGACGCGCACCATGGTCGCAGCCTATCAGGCTGCGAAGTAAAGCGCGCAGCGCGCTCCATGCGCTTACTGCTTGACGCAATCTCTATACGGTAAACATATCCGCACAAGGCGAACGTTCCCGTGAACGTTCGCCTTGTTTTTATCCGATTCTGCGTTTCAAATGCTTCGCTTGGCAGCGCTTTTTTCTAATACTACTTTCAAATTCAATTGAGCCTTGAACGAATCCACCGTCAGGGTTCGCTTCGCGCTTATGGATTGTTCTAATTAACAACAATATAAGCCTATGCTGCGAACGGATGCCATCTTGACGGAAACGGACAAAGAAGGTATGATAATATGGAATGTTTATAAACCAATGGAGGAAAAACGATCATGGAGCATGAGCAGATCGAACGTATCAACGAACTGGCCCGAAAGAAAAAGACCGTAGGTCTGACCGAAGCAGAGCTTGCCGAACAGGCAAAGCTGCGCGCGCAGTATTTAAAAGAATTCCGCGACAATATGGAAGCGACGCTCAAGGCCGTTCGCGTGGAGCAAGCAGACGGCAGCTACAAGCCGTTGGTCAAGAAGGAAAGACGACCGAATTAAGCGCGTTGGAAGCTTCCGACAGAATTTCAAAATAGCGGGATGAATGAAGCCTGCTCATTCGTCTTTTAAGCACATATGAAGAGAGTGGGTGAACCAAATGAAGAAAAAGGGTATATCCGTTCTGATCGCATGGATGCTGGTACTGCTGATGCCTGCGCTGGCACTGGCTGCCGAGTTTGCCGTAGTGAAGGGCGGCAGGCTCAATCTGCGTCAGTATGCGAGCGTTCAGAGCGCGAGTCTCGGCAAATACAACACAGGGACATGGGTGCGTCTTGACGGGCAGGAGGGCTCGTGGTGGCGCGTACGCACGATGGACGGCAAGAGCGGCTATATGTCTGCCGGTTATCTGAATCTCGGCTCTGGCGCGAATATGGGCACGGTCAGGTATGCCAACGGCGGCTATGTCAATCTGCGCTCCGGCCCGTCGCTTGATTACAGCGTGCGCATGCGCGTGACCTCGGGTTCGGCGGTCTATATTCAGGATAATACCTACGAATGGAACTACGTGTATGTGTATTCCGGTGGTTCGCCTGTCTACGGCTACATGCATGATTCCCTGATTGACAGCAGCGCATCCTATGCGACGGTGACCACGCGCAATGGTGGAAGAGTCAATCTGCGCTCCGGCCCATCCTCGTCCTATTCGAGCCTGACGACCGTCAGCTCCGGAACAAGAGTCAGCGTACTGCTCAAGGGCAACAGCTGGTACAAGGTAATGGCCAACGGCGTGGTAGGCTATATCTCCACCGGCTATCTTTCCGGCACAGGCGCAACGGTGGGCAGCAATACCGGCTCGTCCTCCTCTACGTCGTCTGTTACGGCCTATGTCAACAATCCCAAGAGCACACAGGTGCTCAATCTACGCGAAACGCCCTCTCAGAGCGCGCGCTCCATCGGTCAGTATAAAAACGGCACAAAGGTTAAGGTGGTTTCCCGCGGCAGCACATGGTGCGAGGTCTATGTCGGCACGCGCCACGGCTACATGATGACCCGCTATTTGAGCTTTAATGGCGCCTATCTGCCGCCGACGGATTATCAACCTCCGGTTACGTATGTCACCCCCACGCCGCTGGTGCAGTTGATCACGCCTGTTCCGACCCAGAATCCGTACGTCGGGCTCGCCACGCCGGCAGCGGGCGACGAGGTCTGGCTGGCTGTAAGCGCAGGAAGCTCCGGCAATACGATCAATGCTTACGAGGATGCCGCGATGACGCGAATCTCCGGCGTATATGCGCCGGGACAGCGCGTGCGCATGCTGAATTACGGCGACAACGTTTGTATGGTGCTGATTGACAATAAGCTTTGCTACGTGTCTGCGTGGAATATCAATTACTGATAAAAGAGATCTAACTACACGCCACATCTTCACCCTCAAAATATACGAATAGCGTAGGAAGAATTGGCATTCATTTGCCTTTTACTCCTACGCTATTCTTCTATTATTTGCTTCTCAGTTACTTGCCGAGTTTCTTGGGCCTTGGTAGACTTATACTATTCTCAGATCAAAACGATTGATAAGCGCGAAGCGGATATAGGACAAGAGGCGAAGTCCCTTGGCAGGTTTGGGCGGCAGCCTGACGGTTTTCATGGCAAAGCATGACCTGACGGCAGCTTCTCTAAAGGATCGTTTGGTTTTGAGAACAGTATCAATCGTAGCCACAGTCCCCCATCTCCGTTCATTCAAATTCCCTTTAAAAAATGCCTATTCTTTCATTCAAAAACTTGTATTTTCGCTGGAAAAAGAAAAGCCCATACATCGTTGTTCACGCTAAAAGCTCAATCGTTGTATACGATTTCGTAATCCGGATACGAGCCGTCAAGAAATCCTTGAATGAGAATTTTCGCGTTTGCCTCTGCCTCTTCGAGAATACCGTTTCCGATCGCCTTTTCTTCGGATTCCGCTTTCAACGCGATCAGAGAATCGTTAATGTCGCTTACGGTAAGGGGACTGAATATGCTTCTGGATTCATCGTAAACGTAAAGGCTGTTGGTGTCAATTTCATTGGAGAGAATCTTCATTTCCGGTAGTTTTATCGTGATCTTCTTGGTCACGTCGTTGACGCTCCACTCAATGTCTTCAAAATCAACGCCAGCCTTGATGATTCCGTCGTAGCTGAAAATATATTTGCTACTCGTAAAAGGAAGCGTGATCTTCCAGAGCTTCTTGCTGTCTTCAATGATCTCGACGTTTGTATAGTATCCAGCCTGCGTCGCCAGCTCACCAATCTCTTTGAGATCAAATTGCGTCATTTTACTGCCAATAAAAAACCGGCTGCCAGCGCCGATTCCTGCACTGAGAATAATAACCGCCAGAATCATAATGGCAACAATCTTTTTCGCCATCTCCGCTCCGACAGCATCCGATAAAGTCTTGAAGAATCCGTTTTTTTCTTCACTCTTTTTCGTCATGATTATGAACCCTCCTTGCAATTCCTGTCAAAAATTATATCACACACGACTTTTAAAAGAAAGTGCTTCCTCCTCCATTTTCATGGAATTTGCATAATCACCCATAATAACGTGTATATACCAAACGCGAAGTAAAATGGTTGTCGCTCGGGACAGAAAAAAATGGAATGAGATATAGAAATTCATATATGGGAATAATAGATGAACGTCCAACATTTAGCCCTATTCGTCGACTTCTTGCTGCATTAATTTTTCCTTTTCTCCACTCATTTTCCCAATTTTTTCGTTTCAAACTGTAGTTAATGGTTAATCGTCGGATCAGAAGCGTGGTCTGCGCCTTCTTGCGAAGCAATGATCTACCATGAAGCGGCTTTGCGCCATTCCCAATACACTCAAAAAAACGCAGCTCTTCCAATGAAATGCGAAAACTGAGACACTGAGAAACCCCAAACAGAGCTTGCGGCAGAGCATGTTGAATGCTCCGCCGTTTTTTGCGCATACTGTCTTGACGGAGGGATGGTATGAAATCGAAATGGACGATGCTTTTGCTCTCTTGCTGTTTGCTGTTGACGGGTTGTGCCTCGCATTCCGCGAAATCCGATTTACCTGTGCTCATTGAGCCGGAGAATACGCCCCTCAACGGCGCAAAAGCTTCTTCGGATAAAGCAGCCGCAGAGCTTGTTCCGAAGAAGCTTTCTAAAGACGCGCAAGGCGTGCCCATGCTCAGCGTATATGACACAGAGCTTAAAAAAATCGAGAAGATGTCCGTGGAAGAATATCTCCCGGCGGTATTGGCCGGAGAAATGTCCGGCGAATGGCCGTCGGAAGCGCTGCGCGCGCAGGCTATTCTCGCAAGGACGTTTGTGCTCCGGTTTGTCAGCGAAAAGGAATCAATGTATGAGGGCGCGGATATTTCCACGGATATCCGTGAAGCGCAGGCGTATGATCCGCAGGGGGTGAACAAGCGTATCCGAGAAGCCGTGGCATCTACGCGAGGCATAGTTCTCCATGCAGACGGGGAATTGCCCTATGCATGGTTTCACGCGCATTCAGGCGGTCTGACAGCCAGAGCCAAAGAAGGGCTTGACTACGAAAAGAACGAGCCCGGGTATACGCAATGCGTTCAAGGCATGGAGAACGACGAAGCGCCCAAGGAGGCTGCGAGCTGGGAAGCGAGTTTCACCATTGAGGAGACGCTTGCAGCAGCCAAGCAGGCAGGCGCATCCGTTTCGGAGCTCACGGGAATCTCCATCGGCGAAAGAGGCGAATCCGGCAGGGCCAAGACTTTACTAATCTCCAATGCTGAGGTTTCCGCGCCTGCGTTCCGCATCGCCATAGGCTCCACCAAGATGCGTTCGTGCTTGCTTGAAAGCCTGCGCGTGGAGGATGGAAAAGTTATCATGCGCGGCAAAGGCTATGGGCATGGCGTCGGAGGAATGAGCCAATGGGGTGCATATGCCATGGCAAAAGCAGGGAAAACGGCGCAAGAAATTATAACGCATTACTTTGCGGGCGTAACCATTTCCAAGGCATGGGAATAAAAAACGCAGGCCATCAGAAAAAATAAAAAAAGTTCAAAAAAGGTGTTGACAGTTCAACCCGTCAGTAGTATAATATGTACTGTTGACGGGGCATTAGC
>CAZACG010000091.1:0-2437 GCA_964483645.1 uncultured Oscillospiraceae bacterium
CGACATGGGCGCGGATATGATTGTCGGCTCGCTCATCAAGAATCCGGGCGGCGGCCTCGCCCCCATCGGCGGCTACATTTGCGGCACGCAAGCCTGCGTGGATCGCTGTGCCTATCGCCTCTCCGCGCCGGGTCTGGGTCAGGAGGTCGGCGCAAATCTGGGCTTGATGACATCTCTGTATCAGGGCTTCTTCCTCGCGCCTACGGTCACGGCCGGCGCGCTCAAGGGGGCTATCTTCGCCGCAAACATCTATGAGAAGCTGGGTTTTAAGGTTGTGCCCAATTCTACCGAATCCCGTCACGACATCATTCAGGCTGTCGAACTGGGCAGCGAAGCGGCTATGTGCGCCTTTTGCGAGGGCATTCAGGCCGCAGCACCCGTGGACAGCTATGTAACCCCCGTGCCGTGGGATATGCCCGGTTATGACAGTCAAGTAATCATGGCGGCGGGCGCATTCATTCAGGGCTCCTCGATCGAGCTGTCCGCCGACGGCCCCATCCGCGAGCCGTATGCCGTTTACTTCCAAGGCGGTTTGACATGGGTGCATGCCAAGCTCGGCATTCTCATGAGCCTGCAAAAGCTCGTAGACGCGGGAATCGTCACGCTGTAATCCAATCTGCAAACATATAAAGGGAGGAATCTTTCGGATTCCTCCCTTTACTTGTCTAATAGAAAATAATGCAGCGAGCACAGAGCAGCTTCACAAAAAGCTCACGCTCAAGCATTGGTTCGGAGCGTTCCCACCAGCTCCTGCGCATTGCCGACGTTCTGCGCGTCGCAGTACGCTTCAAGCTCCTTTGCGATTCTCGGGCAGGCGAATGGATCGGTGAAGTTTGCAGTACCCACCTGAACAGCCTGCGCGCCGCAGAGCATAAACGCCGCAGCATCCTCGCCCGTCTCGATGCCGCCAAGGCCGATAATCGGAATGCTGACCTTCTGAGCGCACTGCCAGACCATGCGCAGCGCAACCGGGCGCACGGCAGGGCCGGACAAGCCGCCGGTGTTATTGGAGAGGATCATCCTGCGTTTGTGAACATCCACAGCGATGCCCGTCAGCGTGTTGATCAGTGAAATCGCGTCCGCCCCCGCCTCCTGCGCCGCCAGCGCATTCTCGGTGATATCCGAGACATTCGGCGTAAGCTTGACGATCAGCGGCTGACGGCTGCTGCGTTTGACCGCTTTGGTGATTTCATACACGCTCTCCGGCTTCACGCCAAAGGCCACTCCGCCCTCATGCACATTCGGGCAGGAGATATTCATCTCCAGCATATGCACGCCCGTAGGCGCAAACGCCTCCGCCGCGCGGCAATACTCGTCCATGGAAGTACCGAAGAAATTCGCAATCACCGCCACATCCTTGGTCAGCAGCCACGGTAAATCATGCTCAATGAAGCTCTCGATGCCCGGATTTTGCAGCCCGACACAGTTGAGCATGCCGCTTGGCGTTTCGGTCAGACGGGAAGGAGGATTGCCCTGCTTGCCGCCCAGACACAGTCCCTTGACAGAAATGCCGCCAAGCGCAGAAATATCGTACAGCTCGTCATATTCGCGGCCGAAGCCAAACGTGCCGCTTGCGGCAATAATCGGGTTTTTAAGCTTCACGCCGCACAGGTTCAAAGATAGATCAGCCATTCAGCGCCACCTCCTTGCTGTCAAACACAGGGCCATCCTTGCATACGCGCTTATAGCACCAGCTTCCATCGGCATTGACCACCTTGACGTTGCAGCCAAGGCATGCGCCAATCGCGCAGCCCATGCGTTCCTCCAAAGAGAGCTGACAGGGGATATTTTTCTCGTTAGCGATCTTCTGCACCGCCGCAAGCATGGGCGCAGGGCCGCAGGCCATGATCATATCCGGGCGGCTCGCCTCTATGGCGGAAAGCAACGGCTTGGTCACCAGTGCCTTCTCGCTCAGAGAGCCGTCGTCGCTGACCGCCACCACCTCGCACGGCGCCTGGGTCATGCCATAGGCATGCGCAGCTGTGCGAAATCCGAAAAAGGCCTTAGACGTCTCCGTGGCAAAGCAATCCATCGCACCGCAGATGGGCGCAACGCCTAAGCCGCCGCCGACAAAATAAACCGTCTGTGCGCCCTTCGCGTCAAAGCCCGTACCCAACGGGCCCAAACAGCTTATCATGTCCCCCGGCTTCACGGCGCAGATCATCTGCGTGCCGCGTCCCTTGGGCTGAATCGCCAGCGTCAGCGTGCCCGCTTTCGCATCAAACGCCATCAGACTAATCGGACGGCGCAGCACATGCGCATGATCCGGCACAAGCATATGGATAAACTGGCCGGCCTTGGCCTCTTCGGCAATCTGCGGCGCATGCAGGATGATACGGATTAACCCTTCGCAAAGCGGCTCGCAGGATAGTACTCTTGCTTTGATGTCTTGCATACAAAATTCCTCATCCGTCATTGATCAAGCATCTTGAAGGGT
>CAZACG010000091.1:2537-6317 GCA_964483645.1 uncultured Oscillospiraceae bacterium
TGATGTCTTGCATACAAAATTCCTCATCCGTCATTGATCAAGCATCTTGAAGGGTAAGGGACTTGAACCCATACCCCCGCCAAAGGGTTACCGTATGCGAAACATCCGCATCTGCGGACTCGCCTTAGGGTCAACCTTCGGCTACTGAAAAGCAAATATGAAAGCAGCTCAGAGAAGGCTTACTTAATCTCCTTGCCCATTTCCTTCAGGCTCGCGCACAGATCCTCGCGCATGCGCAGCGCCTCCTCTCGCGCTGCTGCATCAAAGGCCATGCCTTCGCGCTTCTTCCACGCGCACAGAATGGAGCGGGAAGCATTGACAATCGCTCCGTTGCCGTTTGCATCGAAGCAGCCCGCGATATCCTTGCCGGTTGCGCCCTGAGCGCCATAGCCCGGTACGAGGAAGAAGGTGTGCGGCATGCGCGCGCGCAGGCTTGCCCCCTGCTGCGGATAGGTTGCGCCGACAACCGCGCCGATCACGGAATAGCCGTTCTCACCGCGGGTTTCCGCGCCCCACTCCTCGACCAGATCCGCCACAGCTTCGTAAAGCGTTCTGCCGTCCTCATACTTCATATCCTGAAGCTGGCCGGAGGACGGATTGCTGGTCTTCACAAGCGCGAACACGCCGGTTCCGTTCGCTGCGCAGGCGTCCGTAAAGGGCTTGATGCCGTCCACGCCGAGATACGGATTGATGGTCGCAATATCGGAGGAAAACGGCTTGACTTTGCCGTAGGGCATCTCGGTTTGTCCGACATAGGCATTGGCATAGCAGGCAGCGGTAGCGCCGATATCATTGCGCTTCACATCCGCCATGACGATCATGCCCTTTGATTTGGCATAGGCCATGGACTTTTCAAAGGCAACCATGCCCGCTGCGCCGTACATCTCATAATACGCCACCTGAACTTTTACGGCCGGCACAATGTCGCAAAGCGCATCCACCAGACGGACATTGTACTGGTAAACCGCTTCGGCAGCGTCCTCAAGAGACCGGATGCCCTGAGGCAGAATCTCCTTGACAAATTCCTCCGGCAGATACTCAATGCGGGTATCCAGACCTGCGACGGTCGGGTTCTTGAGCTCGCTGATACGCTCGTAGAGCTTGTCCATGATATTCATGTGTTTTTCCTCCTGTAGCTTTCTCAGATTTCCAACTATGCTTTCCCGAAGCCTCTTGAAACAGACTTAATCGTTCAAGCTTCCTGATCAATCACCCTGCCGCCCACGAGCGTCGCGCAGACAGCGCCGTAATACGTTCTACCGTCAAAGGGCGTGTTCTTGCCCTTGGACTTGAAGTTCTTCGCATCCACGGTGATCTGCCTGTCCGGATCAAGGATGACAATATCCGCAGGCGCGCCCACTGAAAGCTCTCCGCCCTGCACGCCGAGCAGCTGCGCGGGCTTCGTGCTCATCTTCTCAATCAGCTGCGGCAGCGTCATGTAACCCGAACGCACCAGCTCGGTGTAGCTGACGCAGAACGCCGTCTCAAAACCCGAAATGCCGCTGGCCGCCAGATGGAATTCCACGCGCTTTTCATCCTCATGATGCGGCGCATGGTCAGTGGCAATGACGTCAAGCGTTCCGTCGCACAGACCTCGGATACAGGCCAGCCTGTCCTCCTCCTCGCGTAGCGGCGGATTGACGCGGCATCTGCTGTCGTAGCCCTCGACCCAATTCTCATTTGCGCCGATGTAGTGCGGCGCGGTCTCCGCGCTTACACGCACGCCGCGAGCCTTTGCCTCGCGCACCAGCTGAACGCCGCCACGCGTGGAAACGTGGCATAGATGAATGCGCTTGCCCTCCGCTTCCGCTACGAGGATATCGCGCGCAATCATGACCTCCTCTGCCGCGCGGGTGGTACCCGGCAGACCGAGCTTGGTGGACATATAGCCCTCGTTCATCACGCCATCGCCCACAAGGTTCTTGTCTTCGCTGTGACTCATGATGAACACATGGAAGTAATCGGCATACTGCATCGCCAGACGCAGCAGGTTCGAATTGCTCACCGGTTTTCCGTCATCGGAAATGGCGATGATACCGGCCTGCTTCATGCGACCGATCTCCGCCATTTCCTTGCCTTCAAGCCCCTTGGAAATCGCTCCGACAGGGTAAACATGCACGCCGCTTCCCTGCGTTTCGGCCTTTTCGAGGATATACCGTGTCACGGAAGCGTTGTCGTTGACCGGATTGGTGTTGGGCATGCAGCATACGCCCGTAAATCCGCCGCGCGCAGCAGACTGCGTGCCGGTTATCAAATCCTCCTTATACTCAAGGCCGGGATCGCGCAGATGGCAATGCATATCTATGAAGCCGGGAGAAACCACCTTGCCTGCCGCCTCAATAACCTCGCAGCCTTCTCCGGAGAGCTTTTCGCCCAGCACGGCCACCTTACCGTTTTCAATGAGCAGATCGCAGACAGCGTCAATTCCATTCTTCGGATCAATCACGCGTCCGCCCTGAATCAGCGTCTTTTTACAGCTCGCAAGCATCAGACCTGTCCCTCCTTTCGGGTGAGCATATACAGCAGCGCCATGCGCACGGCCACGCCGCTCTCCACCTGCTGGGTAATCACGGACTGCGGACCGTCCGCCGCACTCGAAGCGATTTCCACGCCGCGATTCATCGGGCCCGGATGCATGACCAGCGCATGCTTTTTCGCCAGCGCAACGCGTTCAGGCGTAATCTCCCAGTGATCGCAGTACTCTGCGACGGACGGGAAAAGTCCTTTCTGCTGCCGTTCGCGTTGAATGCGCAGACCCATGACGACGTCCGCTCCCTCGCAGGCGTCTTCAATAGTCGGCGCAACCGTGCAGCCAAGGCGCTCGATCTGCGTGGGAATCAGCGTAGGCGGCGCGCAGAGCACGACCTGCGCGCCCATGGTGGTCAGGCCATAGATATTGGAGCGCGCCACGCGGGAATGCATTACGTCGCCGCAGATAGCTACCTTCGCGCCCTCCAGACTGCCCAGATGCTCGCGCATGGTCAGCATATCCAGCAGCGCCTGTGTCGGGTGCTCGTTCATGCCGTCGCCCGCATTGATGACGCTCGAACGCACATGCTTGGCCAGCAGCGCGGGCGCGCCGGACATCGGATGGCGGATGATAATCACGTCCGTTCCCATCTGATCCAGCGTCACGCCCGTGTCAATGAGCGTTTCGCCCTTAGCGACGCTCGATGCGCTTGCGGAGATATTCGCCGCAGCGGCGGACATGTACTTGCTCGCCAGTTCGAAGGACATCCTTGTACGGGTCGAATTCTCATAAAACAGCGTTACGATGGATTTTCCCTGAAGATGCGCTGTTTTTTTGTTATTGGATCGCACAACCTGACGCATCATCATCGCCGTGTCCAGAATGGAGGTGATCTCCTCCCGGCTCACGCCGTCCAGACCGAGCAGATCCTTTCTCTTCATGCTCACGTATTCACTCGCCTTTCTGAATCGCTTGGTAAGCCTCAGACTTCTTTACGCTCATAGAGCGCCACGCCCATCTCGCCGTCAAACTCCGGCACTTTGACGCCGACCATTTCGGATTTAGCCGTGGGCAGGTTCTTGCCTACGTAATCCGCGCGGATAGGAAGCTCCCTGTGTCCCCGGTCAATCATCACCGCCAGCTGAATCAGCGACGGGCGGCCCATATCGCAAATCGCATCCATCGCCGCGCGCGCAGTTCTTCCGGAGTAAAGCACGTCGTCCACCATGATAATCTTCGCGTCCTGCACTTGAAAAGGCAGATCCGTCCTGTTGACCACGGGATGCTCCTGGAGGATGGACAGGTCGTCG
>CAZACG010000092.1:0-6313 GCA_964483645.1 uncultured Oscillospiraceae bacterium
CATCAGGAACGGATAATTGCGCACCTTCTTGCGAGCCTGAATCTCGAAGCGCTCATTCAGCTGGTCGATCACCAGCTCCACGCGCTCGTCCAGCACCGTGTAGAAGCGCTCAATATCACCCTTGGATTCGATGGCAATGCGCGGCAGATTGATGGAGGTAAAGGACAGGTTGCCTCGACGATTGCAAACCTCGTTATCCCGGTCATATACGTTGCCGATGACGCGGGTACGGCAGCCCATGTAGGCGATTTCCGTTTCGCGGCGTCCGGGCCTGTAATATTGCAGATTAAACGGCGCGTCGACAAAGGAAAAGTTCGGGAACAGTCGCTTGGCGCTTACGCGCATCGCCAAGCGGAACAGATCGTAGTTCGGGTCGCCCGGGTTGTAGCTCACGCCCTCCTTGACACGGAAAATCTGGATCGGGAAGATCGGCGTCTCTCCTCGGCCAAGGCCGCTCTCGGTGACCAGCAGAAGGTTGCGCATGACCATGCGTCCCTCGGGCGATGTATCCATGCCATAGTTGATGGAAGAGAACGGCGTCTGTGCGCCGGCACGGGAATGCATGGTATTCAGATTGTGAATAAACGCCTCCATCGCCTGATAGGTGCGCCTTTCGGTTTCGCGATAGCCGCGTTCCTGCGCATATTGCATCATGCGCGCGGCTGTGGCTTCATCCGTCAGCTCCAGCAGCCGCTCTCGAATCGCCGCATCAAAGGCTGCGTTGGGTTCAAGCGTAGGCGCAGCCTCGTTTTCAAGGCTGATCTGACGAATCAATGCGCGCGCCTCGTCATCCGCGCCGCCGCGTCCAAGCAGAAGATCAAACGCAGCGCCCAGCGCACGACGGTATTCCTTCACAAACGTCTTGGCAACACCCGGCGCCATATCATAATCAAAGCTGGCAATCGCCTGACCGCCATGCTGATCGTTCTGATTGGATTGGATAGCGATGCAGGCCAGCGAAGCATAGCTGCCAATGTCCTGCGGCTCGCGCAGCACGCCATGCCCGGTCGAAAAGCCGCCCTGAAAGAGCTGCGTCAGGTCAATTTGTGTGCAGGTGGTCGTCAGCGTCAAAAAATCAAGGTCGTGAATATGAATATCTCCCTCGCGATGCGCGCGCGCATGCTCCGGATTGAGCACGTACATATCGTAAAACTGCTTAGCGCTCTCCGAGCCGTACTTGAGCATGGTGCCCATCGCGGTGTCTGTGTCAATATTCGCGTTCTCACGCTTGACGTCCGAATCTGCGGCGTCCTTAAAGGTGATATCCTGCAGGATGTGCATCAGACGAGTCTTTGCCTCGCGCACGCGACTGCGCTCGGCGCGGTAGAGAATGTACGCCTTCGCCGTTTTCGCATAACCCTCGCCGATAAGCACCTGCTCGACGCAATCCTGAACTTCCTCAACGGACGGCGCCTCGCTGCTTTCCTGACGATTGATCTCACGCGTCACGATACGGGCCAGACGCTGAGCCTCCTGCTCTCCCTTGCCGCTGTCCGCCGCAGTAAAAGCACGCGCAATCGCCGCCGCGATTTTCCTTTCGTCATAGACTGTCACGCGGCCGTCACGCTTCTTAATCCACTCAGGCATTTGTATATCCCCCAAAGCTCATTGATTTGTTGATATTCGCAAAGCAAGCGGCACTATATTTTGTGCCGCGAGTCTTGAATATCATACAACATATGGAAGAGCCTGTCAACCGACGAAAAGTATGTCCGTTCAATGACCTTGCGAAAAAAAGATAAGCGGCGCAAGCCCTGCGCCGCCTTATGTATGAGAATTAAAAAATTTGTGTCGCGTTTTGCGTCTCTTCACGTCCGGCGTTTTCCGGATGATACCAGTCTGGCTTATCCGTCGCATACTTCTCAAGCATCATGTTCAGCACGCGAATCACATTTTCCTCGTTGCCGCTGTATCCAGTCACGCATAGCACGGTGTCTCGCGGAACAACGCTATAATCCAGCAGTCCGTACAGATGATCCGCCGGGATGGCATACACGCCGTCTTCGCCCAGTTCGGATTGATAGACCACATCGTTCAGGTCAAGCCCCTGCGTATTCAGCGCGCCGCTTTCGATGTATGGCGTCAGTTCGGTAAACATGGTGTCAGCGCCGTCCTGCGTCAATTCCTTCATCCGATCCTTAGGCAACAACAGAAGGTCGCCCTGCTGCGCGCCGGCATATGTGGTAAACTGCATCTGCGTATAATAGTCATCTGAGGAAATGTCGATATTGAGCACAGAAAGCTCTTCCTGATCCGGGCATACAGAAAGGATCTCGGGCCAGAGCGCATCATACATTGCCTGCGTATCGGCATAACCGCTACACAGGTAAATCTCTATCTTCTTCTCTTCGGGCGGTCTGTAAGCCGTCACGGCAAAAAGCAGGCTGACCCCGAAGGTACTCGCAACCAGCGCCATCAGATACTTCCACCAGCTGTAATGAAAATGATTTTTCACCCACGCTTTGGTTACTCGATTTTCCACGTTGGAAACCTCCTGAATTCATCAATGCATCCTTTATCATATCATTGTCCGGCGCATACTTCAAGCCCTTCTCGCGCAGGAATCATTTGGGGTCAGCGACATGCACAACGGCAACCTGATGAAATACGTTTGCTTCCGTATCGGGCGCAAGTCGGGAAGCTTTGATCAAATACACCCCCGGTTCACCGATTTCCGACACAAACACATAACGTCCTACCGATTCCATCTGCATGAATGCGCCGGGCTCTCCGCGCCATCGCGCGCTTGCTCGAAAGTCATCCGGCTCCTCCTTGGCATAAAACAGGATCTTCGGATAAGCAATCGCATCGGACACATAGATTTTCTCCTCCTCAGTGCAAATGCTCTGCGCATAAGTCAGCGCCTCCTCCAGTCCCGCATCATAAGCGCCGGCAATCTTTTGCTGATAATCCGTAAAATAGAAGCATACAAACAGCAGGAAACTCGCTCCATACAGCATCGCCAGCGCAGGCACAAATATGCGCCAACGCGCCTTCATCCATGCACAGGCTTCGGCAATGCCGATCACCGCCAGCAGAATCAGCGGGAAATGCAGATAATTGAGCCGATTGACATTGCCGTCTATCATCAGTCCCTGCAAAACGCCCAGAAGCAGCCAGATCAGCACCGGCACGCATCCGTCCTTTTTCCGTGCTTTCACGCTTTTGATGCTGCGAACCATGCAGATCACGCCGCCAAGGACCATAAAGGGCAGCGAAATATGATAATACAGTCCAAACTCATCCGACGCATTCCAAACCATGTCATCGCGTTGCAGCAAGAAAGTCTTTACCATCCGATACGCATTCTCGTACAAATTGGAAAAGGACACCTCGTCCGCTCGCATCTGCGGCATTTGGGGAATGGAGAACAGCGGCGTACGGATTTCCCCGACCAGTCCCCAGTTCACCAATAAGAACACGATGAGCGGCAAGGCCATCAGTCCCAGCACAAAAGCGCCAAACACCAGCCATCCGCTCAGCCTAAGGCGACGAACATACGCCAAATACAGCGCATGCAGCGCAATCATAAACGGCAAAACCGGCCAAACCATCGCATAGGCATACAGGCTTAAGCCATATAAGAAACCGGAAAGCAAATAAAACCGCGGCAGTTCCGTTCCCTTTTCAAAGAAAAACAGTCCCATCAAAATCAGACCCGGTGCATAATTGCAATCAAGCCCCCAGCGCGCCATCGTGATATGCCATGGACAGATCGCAAGGAAGCTCAAGCCGACAAGCGCTGTCCGTCGATCAAAAAGCTTTTGAAGCAACGCATACATCGCAGGGAGTGCTGCACACGCCAATATCGCGTGCGGAAGACGAATCACCCACGTTTCAAGCCCAAAGAGCGCAATAAACGGGATCATCAAGTAACTCTGCAACGCACTCATGCCGCTACCCCATACCGTCAGATACACGGGAAAGCGATATCCCCACGAATCCATGCCGCTCTCCAAAAGGCTGTACGCCTCATATGCGGCATAAGCTTCATCCTGATTGATCCCGCCGGGATACAACCCCAGTCTCCAAAGCCTGACAAGCGCGCCGACAAGCACAAGCGCCGTCGGAAGCCACCGTTCATATTGTTTTTTTGCATACAGCTGACGATGCATCCTGTTCTCTCCTTCTCCCTCACGCTTAACACTCCCCGCAAAGCATGGCGCACTGTGTCAGGCCCTTGAAAACGGCTGTTCATTCCACGGCCAATCCGATAGCTTTCGCGTTCCGCTCCATTCAGTGCAATTCACTTTGTGCCCTTTATTGTACCCCTGTACGCAGTGGATCGTCAATACATGATCTATCCGTCCTCTTCAACGACAAAATCTGTTCTTGTATTTGAATCAGGTCTATCGTACAATTAGTGAAATGATCCTTTATTTTACGAAAGGTGGTATCCTTATGCTCTATCCTCAGGAAAACGCATTTCGCGACGTTCGTTCGCTGGATGGTTTTTGGTATTTTTCAGCCGATAAAGACAATGTTGGTCTGGCACAGGGCTGGGCCGAAGGGTTGAAAGGAGACGTCCGAACCATCGCTGTGCCTGCGAGCTGGAACGAGCAGCTGAATGATCTATTCAACTTCCACGGCAAGGGCTGGTATGAGCGCGACGTCTTCGTTCCCGCTTGGTACGCGGATAAGGCCGTATACCTCCGCTGCGGCAGCGTTTCCGGGCGTGCAACCGTATTCGTCAACGGCGTGACGGTCGTCGAGCACGTGGGTACTGCGCTGCCATTTGAGGCGGAAATCAGCGCCTGCCTGCGCTTTGGTCAGGAGAACAAAATCGTCATCCTCGCCGACAGCACGCTGGATCCCTGGTCGCTTCCACCCGCGCTGCTGGCGGAGAACGAAGGCCGCGTGGGCTTTTTCAACTGCTATCCGGGCGTGTCCTACGACTTTTTCCCCTTCGGCGGCGTTCAGCGCAGCGTATATCTGTACGCAACCGCAAAGACCCGCATTGAGGACGTCGTCATCCGCACAGATGTGCAGGGCGATACCGCCGTCGTTTCCTTTGACGTAGCGTTGTCTGCAAGCGTCAGGGGCAGCATCCGCGTCAAGAGCGACGATCAGGTTGTGACGCTTCCGGTTTTCGACCGTAACGTCAATGGCAGTCTGACGATCAACAACCCGCGTCTATGGGATATCGGACAGCCGGAGCTGTATACGCTGGACGTCTCCTTAATGAACGGCGATACAGTCGTCGACGCCTATCAGGAAACCTACGGCATACGCACAGTCAAGGTCGAGGGCGATCAGTTCCTTCTCAACGGCAAGCCCGTGTTCTTCAAGGGCTTTGGCAAGCACGAGGATTTCTTCGTCATCGGCAAAGGCTTTAATCACGCTTTGACGGTCAAGGATTTCTATCTGCTTGACTGGATCGGCGCCAATTCCTTCCGCACATCCCATTACCCCTACGATGAGCGCATCATTGACTATGCCGACCGCCATGGTATCCTGATCATCGACGAGACACCCTTTGTCGGTCTGAACAGCCGTATGTATCGAGAGGACATTCTATCCAAGGCCAAGTCGGTCATCGGCGAGCTGATTGCACGGGACAAAAATCATCCCAGCGTGGTTATGTGGTCGCTGGCCAACGAGCCCAACGTAGACACGCAGGAGGGCAAGCATTTCTTTGAAGAAATGGCGAAAACCGCCCGTAGCTTTGACAGTTCCCGTCCCATCACCTACGTCGCGCATCTGGAGCCGGAGAATAATCTGGGCTACGCAGCCTATGATGTGGTATGCATCAACAAATACTATGGTTGGTATTATGCGCCGGGACAGATGGAGGAAACCCTGCCCGAGTTTGCCGCCTGCCTTCAGCGCTTTTATGACGCATTCGGCAAACCCATCATCGTCACCGAGTTCGGCGCGGACGCCATTGACGGCATTCACTGCGACCCGCCGCAGATGTTCAGCGAAGAATATCAAAACAATACAGTGCTCATGCAATATCAGGAGATGCGCAAAAAGCCCTATGTGATCGGCGCGCATGTCTGGGCGTTTGCCGACTTCAAAACGGCTCAGTCCATTTCCCGCATCACCGTCAATCGCAAGGGCGTGTTCACGCGTGATCGACAGCCCAAGATGGTAGCGCATACGCTTCGAAAGCTTTGGAAGGAATGATCTGTTTCAAGCCGCCGAACAGGCGCTTATCCTTAAACCGGTATGAAAGTACTCCACTTATCCACAAAAGGGGAGAGTTCCGAACACTTTGGACTCTCCCCCTTTTTATCTTCACCTTGGGGCAACTGTGGTATTGCAAACAGAAATGATACAGCTCGTAATAACGATGCTTGGGAAGCCAATA
>CAZACG010000093.1:0-6289 GCA_964483645.1 uncultured Oscillospiraceae bacterium
ATGAGATCGGCAGATTGACGCAGGCGTTCGCGGCCATGACGCAGGCCGTCTCGGCGCGCGAGGAGGAGTTGCGTGCGCAGGCGGCGCGCAGGCAGGAGCTGATCGATGCGCTTGCGCATGAGATGCGCACGCCGCTGACGGCGATTGTCGCGGGCAGCAGCCTGCTGCGACGTGCGCAGCTGCCACAGCATAAGCATGATGCGCTGCTGGATACCATGACGCAGGAGGCGAAGCGCCTTGCGCATATGGACGAGAGGCTGCTTCTGCTCACACGGCTTGAGCATGATGCACCGGAGTTTACGCGCTTTTCCGCCATGGACATGGCGCGCGAGGCGCTTTCCGTGTTTGAGGGCGTGGTGCTTGAGGGGGAGGAATCGGTGTTTGTCGCCGAAAGAGAGCTGACCATTCTGCTGATGCGCAACCTTGTGGTCAATGCGCAGCGCGCCGGAGGGAACGCGCCTGTCCGCGTAACGCTCCGACCCGATGGCTTTATCGTAGAGGATTCGGGATGCGGCATGACCCGGGAGCAGGTTGCGCGAGCGTTTGATCCCTTTTATAAAGCGGATAAAGCGCGCAGTCGAAAGGCGGGCGGCGCGGGGCTGGGGCTGACGCTGTGCGGACGCATTGCAGAACTCCATCATGGCGAGCTTTCCATCGCGTCCGAGCCCGGACACGGTACGCGCGTTTGTTACAGCTTTGATACAACTGCGTGAAGACTTGATGATTTGCCCGGAGGTACAATACTTTCAGAAGAAGGGGAGCGAAAGCGGTGCTGCCGACGAAGGTTGTTCCCCTGAAAAGAAAGAAGGGAATCTCATGAAAAAACGAATGCTTGCCGGTCTGCTGTGTCTGATGCTTCCAACGGTCGCCTTGGCTGTGACCGAAGGCGTGGTGGAGGCTGCGCCGCAGGTGGAGATGGAAAGCGTCGAGACGGACAGCGCGCAAGTATCCTATCTGCCAGACGAAAGCTATTATTTCGGATACGATCATTCGCAGCCGGAATGGGCTCAAAGCGAAATCTATGTTCCGCAGGAGCTACCGCAGGTGCCGTATGACAACATCTACGAGGATGTAACGCAGTGGCCCGGCTTGACCGACGGCGAGATTGTGCGCGCGAAGAAGCTGCTTGCCGCATATCAGGCGGGCGAGGTAAAGGGCGATGGACAGAGCGTGCTCAACGCGAAGGAAAACGTCATCCTCGGCGTGTATGCGATCAACCCCGACGATTATGACGGAGAGCAAGTCTATGTGCTGCTGCCGGGCACGAATCTGACGGATGAACAACTGCTGGCGATGATCGACGCATACGCGCAGCTTGGGTTGACCTTTGATCCCGAAGTGCTGAATTACCGTAACTGCGCACGCGGAGGCGGCATTGAATGCACCCGATTCCTCACGCAGGAGGAGCGCGAACGGTATACCCGTCTGGCGGAGTTGATTGAACGCGGTCTGCTGGATGTATCGAAGATCGAGACGCAGGAGGTGCTTTGGCCGAAGCTGGATGGACGGTATTTCTGCAACATGGAGGATTTCTCGTTTAGACGCTACCGCAGGATGACCGACGAGGAGCTGGTGGTTGCGCTGGTGGAGATGGGCTATCACGACCGAAGCGCGGAGGTCGATTATGACGAGATTGAAAGGAATTCGCGCCGGGCGCTCTGCGCTCTGCTCGGCTGTCCGCTGAGCATGGAGTTGAGCAGCATCTATCATGAGGGCGGTTATACGCCGATGGTCGTCGATGCGCAGGGCCGGCGCGGCTGGCGGGACGAGGGGAGAAGAAGCTGCGGCGCATACTTCAGCTATCAGACAACGGAAGACATTGAGGTCATCGCAGATACGATCTACGACTGGGAGACCAAAGAGCTGGTCAGCGCGAGAATCATGCATATGCGCGACTGGGAGGAGCAACCGGACCCCTCGGTGATGCAGATTGACCAAGAGCAGATCCTCCAAGCGGCGAAGGACGTCGAGGCGCAGCTTGGCTATGAAAACCTGACATGGATCCCGGAAGAGTCGGAATGGTATACGGATTGGGGCGCATGCCGCGTGATGCGCGCTAAGGTCGAAGAGGATATGTGGCTGTCGGTCTATGTCGGCGGCGATGATGGACAGGCGCATGGACTTGTGATGGAGCGGGGCACGCTGGTCGAGGAGATTGCTGAGGAACCGAGCAACGAATGATTAACGAATGATCAACAAAGAAGCTGTCAAGCGAACCGGGATGACGTCGGTTTCGCTTGACAGCTTCGATTATACGCACAGCGTTTTCCGGGCGAGCAAGACGACAGCCGCCCGAATCAGGAGCAGTGCTTCTTCTTCATGGCTTTTCTGAAAAACGGCAGATAGCACGCGCCGATGACCAGCGCGGCGAGAAGCACGATGATGACGAGATAGAGATACCACTGCCAAAGCGCGGTAAGCTCAATGCCCAGAGGCGTTTCGTAGGTGAAAAAGAGGTTGGGCGTATAGTCAACGCTCACCAGCTGGCCGTTTTGATAGGTCGGCGCGGCGAATATGGCGTTGAGGTAGAGGGAGGCGAAGCCGAGCGCGCCCAGAATTCCCATTGTGGACAGATAGTGCCGGGGGCGGATGTTCACCTGTCCGCAGAGGGGAATATACAGTCCCAGAACCACGAGCATGATGTGATAGAGGAAGTACTGATAGGCCAGCGGATGCGTAAACGCCTGCGTGAGCTCGATGCTGGAGGAAAAGATGGTCGGAATCAGCAGCGCCAGAAATGCGCCGATCATGCAGGTCGGATACATAAAGGCCAGAATCGTTTCGCGCAGCTTCATGTTCTGCGTGAAGCGGACGAAAAAGATGAGCAGGATTTGAAGGGAACATAGATGCAGCGGCAGATGCGACATTTCGATATACATGTGCATGGACGTTCCGTCTGCGCTGGGAACCATCTGCATCATCGAGAAGGTTTTGATCACTTCGGAGAGCACGCAGACCGCGCTTGCAGCGGTGAATACTTGCTTCAGATCCGGCTTACGGCGGAGCAGATAACGGAGCGACAGAACGATGATTGCGGCGGCAATGGCAAGCCAAGCAAAATGATAGCCGATAAACATGGCGAAGCCTCCTTAGGAGGATATAATACTCATCTCAGATCCAAACGAGCTATCCGTGCGAAGCAAAGAAGGGGTTTGGAACGATGTCCCCAGGCTGGGGGGATGAAATCCTCCATCATACTCCATCGCGAAGCGATTTTGATCAAGTGGTCAGGGAACGAAGCGAGACCTGACGGGGAAGTTCCTCAAGGCGCAATTTGATTTGAGAATAATATAATATCCTTTGTGCTGGCTTTATTGTACTGCAATGACTGGATAAAAGCAAGAAACCGGCATGAATCCGTGAAGGATTCGTGCCGGTAAGTGTTTGGGAAAGCTGGACGAGCCCTCTCAGTCACGGCTCACGCCGTGTCAGCTCTCCCTTCGGGGAGAGCCTGAACGTAACCGAAGCTTGACAGAATCAAGCCACGCCGTTGAGGGAGAGGCGGAAGGGGACGCAGAGGGCTTTGAGGAATGTTTACAGCGTCTCTCCGTTGCTCTCCATGACGGACTTATACCACCATGCGGAATCCTTCACGATGCGCTCCTGCGTCTGATAATCGACGTAGACCAGACCGAAGCGGTCGTTATAGCCCATCGCCCATTCAAAGTTATCCAGCATGGTCCAAGCGAAGTAGCCGATGGCATCCACGCCGTCCTCCGCTGCGCGCTTGTAGGCGAGCAGATAGCGATGCATGAAGTCCTCGCGGTTCGGGTCGTGAACCTTACCGTCCAGAGACACGACGTCGTGGCAGGACATGCCGTTTTCGGTGATCAAGAACGGGGTCTTATAACGCTCATAGAGGAATTTCGGCCCCCAATAGAGCGCGTCGGGCGTAACCATCCATTGGATGGCGGTCTTCGGGTGACCGGCGGGGAAGGGAACCTCTTCATAGCCCAACGCGTTGTCCGCCGCCTTGAAGAGGCGACCGTTGTAGATGTTCTGCGCGTAGAAATCAAGCGGCTGATGGATCAGCTCCATGTCTGCTTCCCAGCCCTTGGGCAGAAAATGACCGACCATTTGAAGCCCCTTCTCCGGATAGCGGCCCAGCATTGGCGGATCGCTCCACCATGAGATATCCGAA
The DNA here is from genome assembly GCA_964483645.1 of uncultured Oscillospiraceae bacterium. GTDB lineage: Bacteria > Bacillota > Clostridia > Christensenellales > Aristaeellaceae > Ventricola. The sequence goes on from CAZACG010000093.1 coordinate 4,142, forward strand.
CCCCATTGCAGCGGATGGGTGGTGACGTCAAAATAAGCCTTGCGTGCGGCTTCGATATCCTCAGAACGCTCGGTAGCGGGCATACAGGGATTGCCGCAGGGTGCATAGCCTACTCTGCAATCGGGCACGAGCTCGCGCAGCTTGAGCACGCCCAGACCGTGCGCCTTGAGCACATGATGACTCATGGGGACGATCGCATGCAGGGGCAGCTTGTAGCCCGGTGCATGCTCGCAGTCGCCGAAGCCTTTTCCGATGAAGCACTGAGGCTCGTTGAAGGTGATAAAGTCCTTCGCGCGGTCGCCAAAGCGCTTGGCGACCAGCTCGACGTAGCTTTCGTACCATTTCGGGCTTTCGGGATTCTCCCAGCCGCCCTTCGCCTGAAGCGCACGCGGATAATCCCAATGGAAGAGCGTGATAAACGGACGGATGCCGTTGGCGAGCAGCTCGTCGATGAGCGCGTTGTAGAAGGCGACGCCCTTTTCGTTGACTGCACCTACGCCTTCGGGAATCAGGCGGGACCAGCTGAGGGAGAAGCGATAGTTCTTCACGCCAAGCTGCTTCATTAGCGCCACGTCTTCCTTGAAGCGATGATAATGATCGCAGGCGACGTCGCCGTTGTGTCCGTTGAAGACACGGCCCGGCTCTCGGGAGAAGGTATCCCAGATCGAGAGACCGCGTCCATCCTCAAAGGCTGCGCCCTCGACCTGATAGGAAGCGGTGGCTGTACCCCAGATAAAATCCTTCTTAAAGCTCATGGAATCCTCCTAAATAGCGTTAAAGAAAGCGGCGGGCGCGTCCTGAGCCTGCGCCGTCCACACTGGACGGATACAGGGATGACGCGATCCCGCCGCGAGGGTTTGAGTTTTACTCCTTGACACCGCCGAGGGCGACGCCCGCGATGATGTACTTGGAGAGCGCGAAGTAAACGACGAACAGCGGAAGCACCGTCAGAGCCAGCGCCAGATACACTGTGCCATAGTCCGTGCGGAAGCGGTCGCTCTTGAGCAGGGAGACCAGCATCGGCATGGTGTATTTTTCCTGCGAGTTGATGAGCATCGTCGGCTCAAACAGCCTGTTCCAGCTGCCGACAAAGCCGAAGATGGCCTGCGTCGCAAGGGCGGGCTTGAGCATCGGAAGACCGATGACGTTGAAGGTGCGGAACTCGCTGCATCCGTCGATACGCGCAGCCTCGACGATTTCAAGCGGCAGGCTGGAGAGCATGTACTGCCTCATGAAGAAGATCAGCGACGGGGAAGCGATGGCCGGGATGATCAGCGGGATGTAGGTGTTGACCAGATTCAGCTTATACATGAAGGTGAAGAAGCCGACGATGGACACCTGCGTGGGGATCATCAGGATGACCATGATGAAGGTGAAGGCGGCCTGACGCAGCTTGAAGCGATAGACGACCAGCGCGTAGGCGGCCAGCGAGGAGAAGTAGAGGGAGAGCACCGTGGAGCAGGTTGCGATGAAGAAGGAGTTCTTCATGCCCTGCAGCACGTTAAAATTTTGGCGCTCATTGAGCGTCTGCCAGTTCTTGGCGAGCATCTTGCCCGGAATCAGGCTCATGCCCTGCTGGATGGAGTAATTATCGCGCGTCGCGTTGACAAACATGACCGCGAACGGCAGGATGGAGAGCGCGCAAAGCGCGATACAGACGATGTAGATGATCGTCTTTTCAAGCGCGAGGGATTTGCTGTAGCTCTTGGGTTCGTTGCTCTTGCTCATGCCTTAGCCCCCTCTTTCATAGCTTTCTTAAGCGCCTTTTTCTCTGCAGCAGCGTCCTTGTCACGCATGACCCAGAAGAGAACGAGGCTCAGCGCGCCTGTGAACAGGAACAGCAAGACGGAAACCGCCGCGCCGCGTCCGTAGTCCTTGGTGCCGGAGTAGACCAGCTCCATGATGTACATGGTGACGGTCTGCGTCATATCCTTCGCCGGAGAGCCGGTCTGCTGCATCATCTGCGGAATATCGTACATTTGCATGCCGCCGATGAGCGAGGTAATCAGTGTGTAGAGCATGATCGGCTTGAGCAGCGGAAGGGTGATCTTGGTAAAGATCTGGTTCGGCGTGGCGCCGTCGACCTCTGCGGCCTCAAACAGGCTCGGGGAGATGCCCAGCATGCCGGAGATGAGCACGATCATGGTG
>CAZACG010000094.1:0-6273 GCA_964483645.1 uncultured Oscillospiraceae bacterium
GGAAGCACGCGAATCAGATAGGTTACGCCCCACATGACGAGAATATAGAGATAATTATTCATGACTGCGCCTCCTCCTCCTGTGTATCAACAGGGGACAGAATCGCTGCGGCGGAGGAAAGCACAATGGTCAGAATGATGGTGCGGTTTCCTTCGGAAAGCGAGGAAATCAGCGGCAGATGCGCTGCGGCATAGCTGAGCGCAAAGCCCAGCAATACGAACACGGCAATGATGCGGCTTTTGCGCGCGGGCGGGATAATGATGGCCAAGAACATACCATAGAGCGCGACGGAGAGCGCGCTGACTACACGCAAGGGCAGCATGTTGCCCATAACGATGCCCAGCGCCGTACCGATGGCCCACGGTGGAACAGCCGTACACATTGCGCCGTAGGAATAAAAAGGATTGAGCGCGCCGGGGCGGTTGATGGTTATGCCGAAGATTTCATCGGTGACATGCATACCGACCAAGAGACGATGATAGAAGGGCATGTCCTGCGCCATGCGCTGGCTGAGCGCACAGCTCATGAGCAGATAGCGCGCGTTGGCGATCAGCGTCATGATGGCAACCTCAAGGAGCGTCGCCTGCGCGGCGATGAGGGTAAAGACGGCATGCTCGCCGGCAGATGCCGTCGTGAGCAGGCTGGCGATAAAGCCCTGGACGGCGGTCAGTCCGGCATGGCGCGCGACGATGCCCAGAGAAAAGGAGACGGCGAAGTAGCCCAAGCCGATGGGAATGCCGTCCCTGAGTCCTTCGCGAAAGGCTGTCTTACGGTCAAAGGCGGAATACAATCCGCCGGATGGATGAATCTGTGACATATTCTGTACTCCTTTGCATGAGTGGTATTATAGCAGACAAGTCGTCCGATGTAAAACATTTTGAAGGAAAAGCATACAAAAAATGCTGGCATGAAAGAAAGCGGCGCCGCAGCATGACGGAAACCGCATGACAGAAAACAGGAATCTCCATTCCGAGCTTCCGTAAACAGGGATTCGGTTTTGGGCCTATTTGCGCGACAGGGAACGGTTCGGCTTGATCGGCCTCAAAAGGCTCTATTTTTTCCCCTTGGGATTACCGTTGGCATATTCGCACCAAGCGCGCAGTGTGCATTCTTCGCAGGCGGGCTTGCGTGCGGCGCACACGCGGCGTCCATGAAAGATGAGCCAGTGATGCGCGCGGCTCCATTGATCCTTCGGAATAGCCTCCATGAGTTGCATTTCGGTCTTGAGCACGTCGCTGGCATCAGCAAGACCAAGGCGGTTGCTGACGCGGAATACGTGCGTATCCACGGCGATGGCGTCAGCGCCGAATGCGCAGCTCATCACGACATTCGCCGTTTTGCGCCCTACGCCGGGCAGCGCTTCAAGCTTGGCATGATCAGCCGGCACCTCGCAGCCATATTGGTCGACGATGACCCTTGCAGCCGCTACGAGGTTTTTGGCCTTAGTGTGATACAGACCGCAGGTTTTGATGATCGGCTCAATATCAAGCGGATCGGCCTTGGCCAAAGCGGAAGCGCTGGGATAGGCGGCAAAGAGCGCAGGCGTGACCATATTGACCTTCACATCCGTACACTGTGCGGAGAGGATGACGGCAACCAACAACTGATAGGGATTCTCAAAATGCAGAGCGGGCTTGGCGTCCGGGTAAAGGCGCGGCAGCTCGGCGAGGATCTGTGCGTTCATGTCTTCTCTGGTCATGGGACTCCTTCCGGCATGAAAGGCCGTGCGTCGTAGGATACGGATTAGATGTTCAATGAAGCTTTGATACGCGAAGCAAAGAAGAAAACCATCCTTCGGTCAGGATGCATAGCGGTTGGCGTTGCCTACCCAAAGAATAGGGATAGCCTGCAAACAAAGCAACAGGGGCGGCGCAGCGCCGTCCCTGTTATTATAGCGATTTGCGGTGGAGATGGCAAGGCTCAACGCGCCGTGACGAGGGGCGTGAGCCTGATTTGACGCGTGCCGTATCCGTCTACGCGGTAAAAACCGATCAGCGCGCCGGGATTGAGACGTTTGTAGACAGTCATGACCTGCGAAAGCTCCGATAGCTCAAAGCGCACAGAGAGCCCACAGCCGATAGCGACCTCGCGTGGCGTGGAGATTACGCCTGCGGAAAGCCCCGCGCGGCGCAGTGCGTCTTCGAGGCGTAGCACCTGTGTGCGCGAACGAAAGGCGGCGATGCCGAAGGATGGATTCATGCGCATTCCCTCCCAAGGTTCTTGATGGCGGCAGATTTCATATACTCTAGGGTATGCGGCGGAAAAACGGGCCGTGCGGCAAGGGAGGAATGCAATATAATCTATCTGGATAATGCGGCGACCAGCTTCCCCAAACCCGGGTGCACGGCGGAAGCGATGACGCAAGCGCTGATCAACAGCGGCGCCAATCCGGGGCGCGCAGGACACCGATTGTCTATCGCGGCGGGCAGAGTTGTGGAGGGCTGCCGAGAGAAACTGGCGCAGATGCTGGGCGAAAAGGATGCATCGCGCGTGGCGTTTGCCTTCAACACGACGGATGCGCTGAACATGGCGATTCACGGCGTGCTGCATAGCGGCGATCATGTTGTTTCCACGCTGATCGAGCACAATTCGGTGCTCAGGCCGCTTTCCGAGCTTTCGCGCAGTGGAGCGATTACGCTGACGCTGATACCGCCGGATGAAACGGGCAGAATCTGCGCGCAGGACATTGAGCGGGCGATCGGCAAGCGGACGCGCTTGGTTGCAATGACGCATATGTCCAATGTGCTTGGTGTAGCGCAGGATGTGGCTGCTGTGGGCGATGTGTGCAGGCGGCACGGTGTGCTGCTGCTGCTTGACTGCGCGCAGACGGCGGGACATATGCCGCTGGAGCCGCTGAAATGGGGTTGCTCGCTGCTGGCCTTTCCGGGCCATAAAGGTTTGCTCGGGCCGCACGGAACGGGCGCGCTGTGGGTCAGGAACACCGTGCAGCTTGCGCCGCTCAAGCAGGGCGGAACAGGCTCCTCCTCGGAGAGTATGTTTCAGCCAAGAATCATGCCGGACAGCTTGGAAAGCGGAACGCTGAATCTACCGGGCATCGCGGGGCTGCGCGCCGGGATGCGCTTTGCTCTTGCGCACAGGCAAGAGAGCCACGAGAGGACGGTTGAGTTATGTGCTATGATGCGCGAGGGGCTGCTGAATATCCCGGGCGTGCGGGTGTATACGCCAGAGGGCGCTTCGCTGACGAGCTTCAATATAGAGGGACTCTCCTCGCAGACGGTTGCATCAGCGCTGGATCAGGCGGGAATCGCCGTGCGTGGCGGTCTGCATTGTGCGCCGGGCATACATCGGTTCCTGGGAACGCTGGAGACTGGCGCTGTGCGCGTGAGCCCGGGAATCTTCAATACACGAGAGGACGCCGCTGCTCTGATGAAGACGGTTGAACGGATTGCGGCGGGCATATGACTGCGCACATAAGAGCCGCTTTAATGAAAGCCGTATAAATGGAAAGCCAAACTCAATCCACCGAAATGGAAAAATCACATCAAATAAATAGGGACTGTCAAGCTCAGAATCCGGACATCTCAAGCAAAATGAAGAATGTGCGCCCGACAGCTTCTCAAGAGCGAGCGGAAAGCCCGTGGGCGGGACACTGGGGCAGAGCTCCGAGCTCAAGAGCGCCCATGGTTCTTCAAAAAAATTGCTTTTGAAATGTTCGGCATTTGCTTGACAGTCCCTGTTTTCGGCTGATCAGGCTTGTTTTGAAAAGCGGCGCACAGCGATGAATTATACTTGCCCGCTGAAGCCTGCGACGATCTGATCGACCTTGTCGCGCAGGTCGGTATAAAGGCCGGTGAGTACGCTGCCCGCTTGCAGGCGCGTTTCGCACTCGGTGATGGTCTGCGAGCATTCCAGAAGGAGCGTTTCATCGGCCAGCTCTGTGCCTACGCCATAGATGTTGGCTGCGAGCTGATTGAGAGATTGCAGGGCGTAAAGATGGCTGCGCAGCGTGGAGAGCAGCGTCATGGTGTTGCTGCCGCTTGACTGCGTGAGCCGATAAACGGCGCTCTGCGCTTCACTGGCTTCGCTGATGGCACGCGCGGAAATCGCATCGGCCGTAACATTGCTGCGATGATTGGCACGAATGAATGAAAGCGTTACGCCGCACAGCGCAACGATCAGAATGAAGATCACGATGTACATGAGCCGCATATGCTGCCGGTCCTTGCGCCTACCGGCACCGGTTTGAAAAGAATACATATTCAACCTCCTTATCCAAAGCGGCAAAAGTGCCGCAAGCACAGTATACCACAATTTGACAATGGGGTAAAGTGGGCTAAAATGCCGCAAATTGTCGTATGTTGTGGAGCGAAAAGCGATAATTTATCGAATAAAAGAAGGAGAGGTGGAGGAAATGTCCAAAATGATGAGAAGGCTTGAAGAAACGCCCCACGATGTCGTATAATAACTCTGTATAGATCATGGAACGCAAAAGCGGAGGAGGAGAACATCTCATGCCGATGAATATCGCCATCGACGGACCTGTTGGAGCGGGTAAATCCTCAATAGCCGACGAGGTTGCCAAGAGACTGAACATTTTGCATCTGGATACAGGCGCGATGTATCGCGCCTTTGGTCTTCATGCACTGCGTCGAGGCGTGGATATGGACGACGAACAGGCGATGAGCGCGCTGCTGGAGGATACGGATATTCAGGTGCGCTACGAAAACGGCGAGCAGGCGACGCTGCTTCTTGGCGAGAATGTGAGCGCGCTGATTCGCACGGGCGAGGTTTCAGCGGCGGCAAGCGCGGTATCCAGATGGCCGGCTGTGCGCGAATGGATGGTGCAAAGACAGCGGCAGATAGCCAAGGAAACGGATATGCTCATCGACGGGCGGGATATCGGCACAGTGGTCCTCAAGGATTCGCCCTGCAAGATCTATCTGACGGCTGCTGCGGAGGAACGCGCACGCAGGCGCTATATACAGCAGATGCAAAAAGGCGACAGCACGCCGTACGAGCAGGTGCTCAAGGAGCTGAACGCTCGGGATTGGCAGGATATGAACAGGAAGACCTCTCCGCTGAAAAAGGCGGAGGACGCTGTATTGGTGGATTCTACGCATATGACCATCGAGGAGAGCGTGGAGGCCATTGTGAGGATTGTGGAGGATGTTTATGGAAAGCAATCATGAGAACGGACGGATGATCGCCAAACCCAAGCGCACATTTTTGTATTCGTTCATTGTATGTCTGTATGCCATTGTGGCCAAGCTGCTTTTTTTCATTCGAATCGAAGGCAGGGAGAATGTGCCTAAGGGTAAAAACTGTGTACTGATGGGCAACCATCAATGCCTGCTGGATCCGATTTCGCTGGCGCTGTGCGTACCGGATCGCGAGATTCATTTCATGGGCAAAAAGGAGCTTTGGAACAATAAGCTGCTTGGCTGGGCGTTTACCAAGGTACACGGATTCCCGGTGGACCGGGGCAATATGGACATGAGCGCTATCCGAACGGCGCTGAGCGTCCTCAAGGACGGCGATACGCTGGGGATTTTCCCTGAAGGCACGCGCGCCAAGGAGGGGCACATGCTCCCGCTGCTGGGCGGAGCGTCGATGCTTGCGCTGCGCAGCGGATGCGACGTGGTGCCGGTGTATATCGACGGCGCGTACAAGCCTTTTCATCGGATCACTGTGCGCGTGGGCAAGCCGATTGATATGGAAGGGTTGCGCGGTGCGCGCGTAACCAAGGATGCCTGCGAGGAGCTGACGCACCGCATGGAGAACGCTTTTGCCGCGCTGAGCGGAGGAAAATCGCTTCCGCCGGCTCGGAACGAGGAAAAAGCGTAAGAAAATTTTTCCAAAACAACAAAAAAGAAAAAATGTCGGCAGGAATATGGCGAACAGCCTAGAACTTTATAAGATGGGTAAAATGGAGTAGTGGGTTTATGAGACTGACAATCGGCGAGCATGCCGGGTTTTGTTTTGGCGTCAGGCGCGCCGTATGCAAAGCGTTTGAGTGCGCCGAAAACCGGCTTCCGTGCGTGACGCTCGGGCCGCTGATTCATAATCCGCAGGAGGTTGCGCGTCTTGAGGATGCAGGCGTGCGCAGCGTTGAGACGCTTGAGGAGGTTGCTCCCGGGCAGACGGTCATCATTCGCTCTCACGGCGTGACGCCGCAGGTGTATGCGCGATGCGAGCAGATGGGCATTCCCGTCATCGACGCGACATGTCCCCATGTGGCCCACATTCATCAGCTGGTTAAGACGTACAGCGAAAACGGCGATACGGTCATTGTCGTCGGCGAAGCGGATCACC
>CAZACG010000095.1:0-6148 GCA_964483645.1 uncultured Oscillospiraceae bacterium
TTGTGGATGCGTTTTGCCGAAAGCAATACGGCGCAACGCTCTATCGTCTCAGGGATGACATCATCTACGCGCCTTGAGCCGCATCAATACCAGTAAATAACATTAATACTGTTCTCAGATCAAAACGATTCACAAGTGCGAAGCGAATATAGGGGCAAGAGGCGAAGTCCCTTGGCAGATTTGAGCAACATCCAGACGGTTTCCATGGCAAAGCCATTCCATCAAAGCATTCAGGGAGCGAAGCGAACCCTTACGGTGGTTTCCTCAAGGTTCGTTTGGATTTGAGAATAGTATAAAAGAGAGCTGTCAAGCTTAGAATCCTGACATTTCCAGCAACAACGAAGAATGTGCACCCGTAGGTTTCCAAAGGGCGATCGGAATACCCTTTGGCGGTGCGTCGTGGGCAGAACGTCCAAGATTCTTCAGAAAACTGCTTTTTGAAATGTTCGGAAATGAGCTTGACAGCTCCTTGCGTTTCTAAACACCGGTGCTCATGCAGGATTTTCTTCTGCAAAGCCAATCCGTTTCCATCGTAGGCCACTATGTACGGCTTCATCTGCATTTTTTCGCGGGCTCCGAACCCATATCGGCATGCATCCGACCACTGTTAATCCCGCCGCTTTGCCACCGAGGCCGCAGCGTCGTACGCCTGCTGATAAAAGAACTCCTGCGAAGAAAGCGGCTGCGCATCGCCCGCAGAGCGACGAACATAGCTGCCGTCGGGCTGCATGTCGCGCGCCTGTACATTATCGCAGAGCATGGTCGTAAACATATCAAACAGCCTCATGCGCAGCACTTCATCCTCAATCGGTGCTGCGACCTCCACACGGCGCAGTGTATTTCGGGTCATCCAGTCTGCCGAGGCGATATATACGCGGGCGCGCTCACGTGATCCGAAGATATAGATTCGCGAATGCTCCAAGAAACGGCCTACGATGCTGATGACACGGATGTTTTCCGTCTTTCCCGGAACGCCCGCAATCAGACAGCAGATGCCGCGCACAACGAGGTCCACCTTGACCCCCGCGCAGGAAGCCTCCACAAGCCTTTCCATAATGCGCTTGTCGGTCAACGAATTGATTTTTACGCCGATATAAGCGTCCTCACCGCGGCGCGCACGGGCGATTTCCGCATCAATGCCGTCGAGCACCTCGTCCTGAAGGCAGTGCGGCGCAACCAGCAAGTGACGCACAGAATGCACGGTTTCATCCTTGGCGAGCGCATTGAACACCTCGGCGGCCTCGCGACCGATTTCCTGATTGGCGGTCATCATTGACAAATCCGTATACAGTCGCGCGGTCTTTTCGTTGTAATTGCCCGTACCGACCTGCGTGTAATAGACGATCTCTCCGCCCTCTCGCCTTGTAATCAGGCAGAGCTTTGAATGCACCTTATAGCCCTCAAGGCCATAAATCACGCTGCATCCCGCCTCTTCCAGTCTGCGCGACCACTCAATGTTGTTCTCCTCGTCAAAACGCGCCTTGAGTTCGACCAGCACATGCACGTCCTTTCCGTTCTCCGCCGCCTCACACAGTGCCTCAACAACCTTGCTTTGCTTGGCCACACGGTAGAGCGTCATTCGGATGGAGACAACGTTCTCATCGTTGGCAGCCTCCTGAAGCATTTCAAGGAACGGCTTCATGCTCTCATACGGATAGGAGAGCAGCTTATCTCCCTCGCGAACCTGTTCAAGGATGGAGCGTCCGCTCTCGAACATGGCGGATTTCTGCGGAATGCGCCTGCGATAGAACAGCTCCGGCTGCTGGCGCAGAATATCGGCAACACCATACAGGAAGGAAAGATCCAGCGGCGTGTTATTCTTGAAGACATGCTCAGAATCCACGTCCATGTACGCGCACAGCCCATCCACAATATCCTGATCCAACTCGCGGGAAAGCTCCATGCGCACAGGCGCAAGCCGCTTGCGCTTCTTAATCAACTCGGCCATGAACTCACGGTAGTCAATGTCTTCCTCATAAAGCGCGTCCGCATCAATATCGGCATTGCGCGTCACGCGCAGCAGACTCTTTCCTTTAACATAATAACCCGAGAAAACCTTGGGTGCAAAGTGGAGAATCAACTCCTCGGCGAGCATATAGGTTCTGTCCTTGGCGGATACCTCGATCAGGCGCGGGAATACGCCCACGTTACAGGGAATGAGCCCCAGCTTGCGCTTGCCGTTTTTGCGTGCAAGCACCACAACCGCATAAATATCCTTATTGTTCAGAAACGGAAAAGGCTGTCTGCGCCCTACGATCGTCGGAGAAATCAGCGGTGCGATTTCCGCATCAAAATACCGCTCAAGGCGCTCGCTTTCCTGCCTGCCGATCTTTCTGAAATCGACAAGGCGAACGCCCTGCTCCTCGATCTTTTCCATCATCCGGGCATAAACCGCATCCTTGCGCGCATTAAACTCGCGTACCTTGGGCATAATCGCGCGAATCTGCTCGTCGGCGGTCAGCTTGGTCTTATTCTCGCGCAGCTTCGGAGTGACCTCCCGCTGATCGACCAGAGAACCTACGCGAACCATGAAGAATTCATCAAGATTACTCTGGTAAATGGCAGCGAAAGAAAGCCTCTCGCACAGCGGGGTCTGCTCGCTCTCCGCCTCCTCAAGCACGCGTTCGTTAAACTTGAGCCACGAAAGCTCGCGGTTCATATAAACCGGCGCTGCGCCGACGTTTTCACTTTTACTGTTGCTGTCGATCATGGATATGTGCGCTCCCTTCCTGTCATCGTCCCTTGATTATACTTGATTTATCTGCAAAAATCTATGACATTCAGGTAAAAATTGTGTAAATGAAAGCCCCGCATTTGGATGCGGGGCTTTGCCTATGTCATTATTCGAACTCGACAACCTGCGTCCAGCGGGTCAGGAATTCCTTCTCCGCGCCGTGCTTCTTGGTCATCTGTGCGGCGGCCACGATCGGCAGCCACTTCTGTACATACTGAATCGCGATATCGTTCTTCTTGCAGAAGGTCTTCAAATAAAGGTCAGCCTTCTTCTGATCTTCCAGCGCAAACTGCAGATAGGTCGTCGCAGCGTCGGCAGAAGCGTTACCCAGTGCGGCATGCGCCCAGTCAATCACCCAAACCTTGCCGTCTTCGCCGATAATCACGTTGGTCGGATTGAAGTCGCCATGGGTAATCTTGGTATGGCGCTTCATGTTTTCCAGACGCACATGCAGCTCGTAGCGGGTGGTCGCCTCCAGCTCATCGCGCAGGGAAGAAATCTGCGCGTTGAGCTTATCCTTCAGGCGGCCCATCTGCTTGCAGGACTGCTTGTGGATCATGCTCTGAATATCCACAAACTGCACCATAAGCTCTTCGAGCTTATCCGGATTCTCATCCATCAGCTGCTGCATGGTCTTGCCCTCTACAGCCTGAATGACCAGCGCCCAGCCGCCGTTGACATTCTCAACGGACAGTAGCTCCGGCACGGGCAGTCCCGTTTCCTCGGCCAGCGCATGGTTGAGCGCCTCCTTGAAGACATTCGACTTCGGATGGCCCGGCACATACTCCTTGATAATCTTATCCCCGGCGCGATACACCGTCTTGTTGCCGCGGGACAGGATGACCTGCTTGTTTTCAATCGTCATAACCGTATCCTCCTGCGATATTATGCCATATTGTTGGTATCATTCGGCTTCGGCTGCCTAAAACCCTTTCATCGTGAATGATGTTCTGCGTTTCTTGCAGCTCTGCCGCTGCCCGATCAGGCCTTTTCGCCGTGATAAGCCTTCAGATACATCTCGCGAATCTCGCTCATCAGCGGATAGCGCGGGTTTGCGCCGGTGCACTGATCGTCAAACGCATCCTCAACCATCTGATCAAGGGTCGCCATGAAGGCTTCCTCGCTGATACCGTAGTCCGCAATGGACTTCTTGATGCCCACAGCAGCCTTGAGTTCCTCGATCTTGTCGATGAACTTGTTCAGCGTGTCCTGATCATCCTTGCCGACGACGCCGCAGAAGTTCGCACACTCAACATAGCGAGCCAGCGTATGCGGATGATCATACTGCGGGAAGGTACCCATCTTCGCCGGAACCTCAGCCGCATTGTAGCGCAGCACATGGGAAATCATCAGCGCATTGGCCACGCCGTGCGGCAGATGATGATATGCGCCGAGCTTATGCGCCATGGAGTGGCAGACGCCCAGGAAGGCATTGGCGAAGGCCATACCGGCCATGCAGGAAGCGTCCGCCATCTTCTGGCGAGCCTCGGGATCCTTCGCGCCCAGATCATACGCACGCGGCAGATAGTTAAAGACATTGCGCATCGACTTGAGCGCCAGACCATCGGTATAATCGGTCGCCATCATGGAAGCGTACGCCTCAAGCGCATGAGTCAGCACGTCGATACCGGAGGCAGACGTGAGGCCCTTGGGCTGATCCATCATGTTGTCCGCATCCACAATCGCCATGTTCGGCAGCAGCTCATAGTCAGCCAGCGGATACTTGGTGCCGTCGCGGTCGTCGGTAATCACCGCGAAAGGCGTCACCTCAGAGCCCGTGCCGGAAGAGGTCGGGATGGCGACAAAATACGCCTTTTCGCCCATCTTCGGGAAGGTATATACGCGCTTGCGGATATCCATAAAGCGCATCGCCAGATCGAGGAAGTCAACCTCGGGATGCTCGTAGAGCACCCACATAATCTTCGCCGCATCCATCGCGGAGCCGCCGCCCAGTGCAATAATGCAGTCCGGCTCAAACAGGCGCATCGCATCCGCACCCTTCTGCGCAGAGGTCAGATTCGGGTCCGGCGCAACGTCATAGAAGCAGGTATGCTGGATGCCCATCTCGTCAAGCTTCTTCTCCACCGGCGCAACATAACCATTCTTATAGAGGAAGCTGTCGGTGACGATGAAGCACTTCTTCTTGCCCAGCTCATGTCCCAGCTCGTCAAGCGCCACAGGCATGCAGCCCTTCTTAAAGTACACCTTCTGCGGCGCACGGAACCAGAGCATATTCTCTCTCCTCTCGGCAACGGTCTTGATGTTGAGCAGATGCTTGACGCCAACGTTTTCAGAGACAGAGTTGCCGCCCCAGCTGCCGCAGCCCAGCGTCAGAGACGGGGGCATTTTGAAGTTATACAGATCGCCGATGCCGCCAAAGCTGGACGGCGTGTTGATCACGATACGGCAGGCCTCCATGCGATGCGCATGCTCAAGAATCTTTTCCTTCTGCGCCGGATGAATGAACAGGGACGCCGTGTGTCCGTGACCGCCATCGCAAACAAGCTGCGCGGCCTTGTCAAGCGCCTCCTCGAAGGTCTCCGCCTTGTACATCGCCAGCACGGGAGAAAGCTTCTCGTGCGCGAATTCCTCCGAGATGTCCACGCTCTCCACCTCGCCCACGAGCACCTTGGTGCCCGCCGGGACGCTCACGCCGGAAAGCTCTGCGATCTTCTCAGCGCTCTGGCCGACAATCTTCGCGTTGAGCGCGCCGTTGATGAGGATAGTATGGCGCACCTTGTCAAGCTCTTCGCCCTTGAGGAAATAGCAGCCGCGGCGAGCAAACTCCGCCTTGACCTCCTCATAGACGGGGGCAAGCACGGTCACGCTCTGCTCGGAAGCGCAGATCATGCCATTGTCAAACGTCTTGGAATGAATAATCGAGTTGACGGCAAGCTTGATATCCGCAGTCTCGTCAATGATGACCGGCGTATTGCCCGCGCCGACGCCCAGCGCCGGCTTGCCGGAAGAATACGCAGCCTTGACCATGCCGGGACCGCCTGTGGCCAGAATGATATCCGCATCGTGCATCAGCTCGTTGGTCAGCGCAAGGCTCGGTTCGTCAATCCAGCCGATAATGCCCGCAGGCGCTCCGGCCGCCACAGCAGCATCGAGCACAACCTGCGCAGCCGCAATCGTGCACTTCTTGGCGCGCGGATGCGGGCTGACAAGAATCGCGTTGCGGGTCTTCAAGCACAGCAGCGCCTTGAAGATGGTCGTCGAAGTGGGGTTCGTCGTCGGGATGACGGCGGCGACAAGGCCGATCGGCTCGGCGATCTTGCGGATGCCGAAGGCCTGATCCTCCTCAATCACGCCGCACGTCTTGGTATCGCGGTATGCATGATAAATATATTCACTGGCATAGTGGTTCTTGATAACCTTATCCTCCACTACGCCCATGCCGGTCTCCTCAGC
>CAZACG010000096.1:0-6054 GCA_964483645.1 uncultured Oscillospiraceae bacterium
GCTGGGGACGATCCCGAAAAACGGCGCGGTGGTCAAATCCGTCGTTTCCACCGAGCTGGCGAGAAAGATTGCCGAAAGCTTCGGTCTGGTTTGCTTTGATACGCTGACCGGCTTCAAGTGGATTGCCGAAAAGATTCAGCAGTTTGAGGATAAGGGCGATCATACCTTTGTGTTCGGCTTTGAGGAGCGCTACGGCTTCCTGTCCTCTACCTTTGTGCGCGACAAGGATGGCGTGAACGCCTCCCTGCTCATCGCCGAGGCGGCCGCATGGGCCAAGACGCAGGGCAAGACCCTTTACGATATCCTTCAGGAGATCTACAAGACCTACGGCTATTACGTGGAAAAGGTCGTCTCTGTTACGCTGCCGGGCAAGGATGGCGTGGCGAAGATGCAGAGCATCATGAAGGGACTGCGCGCCGATGCGCCCAAGACTCTGGCGGGCAAAAAGGTGCTTGCCGTGCGCGATTACCTCGCCGGAACGCGTACGGATGCTGCGGGCGAGGTTGCTGCGGCCGGATTGCCCAAGTCTGACGTGCTCTATTTTGAGCTTGAAGGCGGCACGTGGGTCTGCATTCGTCCCTCCGGCACCGAGCCGAAGATCAAGCTCTACGTCAATACCCACGCACAGGAGAAGGCGGTCTCCGAGGCGGAGAATACTGCGCTGGTAGAGGCCTGCAAGGCGCTGATGGTCTAAGGCATATAGGGTTTCATCAAACCGGGCGCGCGGCGCGCCCGGTTTCTTTCAACGTGAAGGCCGTATGGGAGACGTCAAGCGAAGCATTAAGACATTTCAAGCTGAAACGAAGCGTTTGCGCCCGAAGGTTTCCAAGGAACGTCCCTTCAAAACATGCTGCTTGAAATGCTTGGTATTCGCTTGACAGCTCCATTAAAAGAGAAGGAGAGTGCGCAATGAGCGAAGGCAGCCGTTTTGATCTTGTCTATGAAACCATGCCGTGGCACAAGGTGGATACGGTAATCTTTGATATCGGCAATGTGCTGATCCGATATGCGCCGCAGGACTATGTTAAGCAGCTCTATGCGGACGATGCGGACAAGCAGCGTCATATGCTCAAGACAGTCTACGGCGGAAAATATTGGCCGGAGTTTGACCGCGGAACGATGGAGTATGAGGAGGCGGCGCGCAGATTGGCCGACGAGTTCGGCGGCGCATACGAGGATTATCTGCTTGCGCTTCGCGGCTGGATTGAGCTGAAGACGCCTGTGGAGGAGGGCTGGCGTGCGGCGAAGCGGTGTAAGCGCGCCGGCAAGCGGCTTTGCCTGCTTTCCAATTATCCCCGGGAGGGCTACGAGCGTCTGCGCGAAAAGTATGCCGATCGTTTTGCTATCTTTGATGTGGAATGCATCTCCTGTCGCTGTCATGCGATCAAGCCCGAAAGGGCGATTTATGAAGCACTGATCCAAGACTGCGGCATAGAGCCGGAGCGCGCCGTATTCATTGACGATACGCTGATCAACGTGGAAGGCGCGATGAAAATGGGGATTCATGGCTTCCATATGCATGAAAAGGGCATGTTGGATCGTTTCTTCCTATAAGATAGAATAGCCCCCGTTGATTGCATGAAGAGGCCATGGAGGAAAGAATATGCGATACAGGAAAGCTTTGACCGCCGCGCTGCTGTTTGCGCTACTGACGGCGAACGCACTGGCAGAGGGAACGATGCTGGGCGTTCAGGTCACCTATACGCCTGCGCCCGCCGCAACGCCTGCTTCGCCTACACCGGCGCAGCGCTCTGCCGCTTTGAGCGAGGAGAATTATGTTCTCGGCGAACGTATCCTCATGCGCGGCATGGAGGGAAATGACGTGGCGCAGATTCAGCAAAGGCTTTTTGAGCTGGGCTATTATCTGGGCGAGGTAGACGGTGTGTTCGGATTGAACACGCGAAGCGCCGTGTACGCTTTCCAGCGTGCGCATCAGCTTGCCAAGATCGACGGCAAGGTTGGGCCGGAAACTATCGGCAGGATGTTTGACGAGGATGCGATTGTCAAGCCGACGCCCACGCCCTCTCCTACGCCGACACCTACGCCGACGCCTGTGCCGACACCTACGCCTAAACCTACGCCCGAGCCGACGGCAAAGCCGGATTTAGAAAATGCGCCGTTTGCCATGGAGGAAATGGCGCTGTTTGTCGCCGAACGTGAGCTTACGCTTGCGGTTGGGCGAGACGAGACGGGGGAAATTCTTTATCCGTTGTGCGGCGTGATGAGCGCGCTGGGCTATGTGTATACGTATGAGGCGGGCAGCTGGCAGCTTCTGCGCGAGGAGGATTCCTCTGAGATTGCGCTGATGTCCACAGGCGAGCCGGGGCTTCAAGCGCAGGCGCTGGGTTCCTTTGACGGCATGCTGTTTCTAGCGGATGAAAGCGCGCGCGTCTTTGGCTATGGAGCGGAAGCCTATGTCACCGCGCCTGTGTTTGAAACGCTGGGGCTGTCGGTGCTGATGGTCAATGGCACGCCGGTGATTCATTGACGTGCAGCTTGCCCGGCGGCGCGACGGGTTCGGAAAAGAACGCGATACGCACAAAGGGAGAAAAAGCGAAAAAAGATTTGGAATACTTTCCAATTTCACGCGGATGCGCTATAATAGAAAAGACAGATGAGGAAAGGGGAGATGGCTTGTGATCCGCCCGGAGGAATTTGCTCGGACGCTTGGTCTGAATGTCATCAGCGACGCGCAAAAGCCGAAGATGAACATTGCCGTTGCGGATTTGTGCCGCCCCGGTCTTCAATTTGCAGGTTATTTTGACGTCTTCGCCAACGAAAGACCGCAGGTCATCGGCAAAACGGAAATGGCGTATTTGGAGAGCTTGGAGGAGTCCGTCTGTCAGGCTCGGCTGGAACGCTATTTTTCCTATGATATGCCCTGCATTGTGATTGCGCGAGGCATGGAATGCCCGAGGATGCTGCTTGAGCAGGCGGTCAGACATGGCGTGCCTGTATACGGCACGCAGGAGGAGACCAGCGCTTTTACCGGAAGAGCCATGGAATATCTGAGCGAAGCACTTGCGCCGAGACAGACCTGCCACGGCGTGCTGCTGGATGTGTTCGGCGTGGGCGTGCTCATTACCGGAGAGAGCGGCGTGGGCAAGAGCGAATGCGCGTTGGAACTGATCAAGCGCGGTCATCAGCTCGTGGCCGATGATGTGGTGGATATCTCGCGCGTAGGCACGCGGCTGGTCGGAGAAGCGCCGGAGATGGTGCGCGACTTTATGGAGCTGCGCGGCATTGGCATTGTGGATGTGAAGCTGATCTTCGGTATCGGCGCTATTCGGCGCAGGAAAACGGTCAATATCGTCATTCATTTGGCGGCATGGACGCCGGGAAAGGATTATGATCGGCTGGGGACGGAGGAAATGACCATGGATATTCTCGGCATGAGTCTGCCGTTGCTGGATGTCCCCGTTCGCTCTGGACGTAATCTGGCGATGATTGTGGAGATCGCAGCGCGTAACTGGCGACTCAAGAGCGAGGGATACAATGCCGTTGAGGAGCTTGACAAGCGGCTGGCACAGCGCTACGCAGGTGCGGGCGGGGAGCAAGCCTGAGAAAGCAATGAATAACTCAAAAGTGAGGTAAAAGATATGATGTACATTGGTGTAGATCTGGGCGGAACCGGTATCAAGGCCGGCGTTGTCACCGAGAAGGGCGAAATCCTTTCCAAGGGCTCCACGCCCACGCTGATTGAGCGTCCCTATCAGGAGATTATCAAGGATATCGCTGATTTGTGCATGCGCGTGGCGAAGGAAGCGGGCGTCTCTATGGAAGACATTGCCTCCATTGGCGTGGGCGTTCCGGGTTACTGCGATCCCAAGAGCGGCGTCATTCCGTTCTGCACAAATCTGGGCTGGCATGAGGTGCCCTTCGTTGAAGAGATGCACAAGCATATCGACAAGCCCGTACATGTGGATAACGACGCGACGGTAGCCGGCTATGCGGAGTCTATCGCGGGCATCAGCGCGGGCACGCAATCCAGTATCTTTGTTACGCTGGGAACCGGCGTTGGCGGCGGCATCATCATCAATGGCAAGCCGTATTCCGGCTTCCATGGCGTGGGCTCCGAGATTGGACATATGGTGCTTCGGATGGACGGCGAAATGTGCTCCTGCGGCGTCAAGGGCTGCTTTGAGCGCTATGCCTCTGCTACCGCGATCATTCGCGAGGCGAAGAAGGCTGTTGCCGAGCATCCGGACAGCGCGATCATGTCCTGCTGCGGCGGCGATCCCGAGAAGATCAACGCCAAGATTGTCATCGACTGTGCGAAGGAAGGCGACCCGACGGCCGCGACTGTGTTTGCCGATTACATCAAGGGCTTGGCGCATGGTCTGGTCAGCCTGATTAATGTGCTGGATCCTGAAATGATCGTGCTTGGCGGCGGCGTATCTATGGCGGGCGAGTATCTGCTGGAGGCTGTGCGCGAGGCGATCAAGCCGCTGATCTTCTTTAAGACGCTGCCGTATGCGAGCATTGAGCTTGCGCGTCTGGGTGCGGATGCGGGCATTATCGGCGCGGCACTGCTTGGAAAGTAAGTGAAGAAAACGGTTGACTGCGCGCGGAAGATTCTTGTTTTGAAAATACGGCTTTCCTGCGGGCGCAAAATAAATCCAATCCCGCGCGCAGACGATCCTGCTTATCATGCACTCGCTTTGGCGGCCAATGGCCGCCCTTTTTCTGTTGATGACAATGAGTGATTGACAAAGAACGGGGTTGAGTATATACTATAATAAGGTTTTTATGCTTCATAAGACTCTGTGAGTGCAAGAACAAGGTGGGGCGCAGGCGTCCCGGGAAGAACTACGGAGGAATACCAGTGAAAATGGATATCAAAAAAATGTTTGGCGCGCAGGATATGACGGTGGGCAAGCCGCTGCACAACCTGACCATGTTCGCTATCCCGCTGCTGATTGGCAATATCGCGCAGCAACTTTACAACACCGTTGACTCCATCGTTGTGGGCAAATATGTGGGCGACAGCGCGCTGGCGGCGGTAGGTACGAGCGGCCCGATTCTTAATTTGCTGCTGCTCCTGTTCATGGGCATTTCCACCGGCGCGGGCATTCTGGTTTCCCAGTACTTTGGCGCGCAGGAGCAGGATAAGCTGGAGCAGTCCATCGGAACCTGTCTGTCCCTCACGTTCATTTCCAGCATCGTGATCATGATTATCGGTCCGTTCATTGTGGAGCCGCTGATGACCATGCTGGGAACGCCGGAGGATGTACATCAGATGGCGGTCGATTACCTGATTATCATCGTTCTGGGCATCATGGGTTCCGGTTATTACAATATCGTCTCC
The DNA here is from genome assembly GCA_964483645.1 of uncultured Oscillospiraceae bacterium. Lineage (GTDB taxonomy): Bacteria > Bacillota > Clostridia > Christensenellales > Aristaeellaceae > Ventricola. Next base: position 5,309 of record CAZACG010000096.1, read on the forward strand.
GGTATTCTGCGCGGCTTGGGCGATTCCATTTCGCCGCTGATCTTCCTGATCGTGGCCTGTCTGCTCAACATTGTGCTGGATATTGTGTTTGTCGTTAATTTAGGGATGGCAACTGCGGGCGTTGCGCTGGCGACGATCATTGCGCAGGCGATTTCCGCCGTGCTCTGCGTGTGGCGGCTGACGCATATGAAGGGCATCCATCTGACCAAGAAATCGCTGATTCCCGGCAAGCAGATGAGCCTGAAGATTGCGCGGCTCGGCCTGCCCTCCGGCCTGACGCAGATGATTTTCTCCATGGCTTCTATCGTTGTCCAGTCCCTGACGAATTCCTTTGGCACCAGCGTCATTGCCTGCTCGGTGGTGGTCATGCGCGTGGACGGCTTTGCCATGATGCCGAACTTTACCTTCGGCATGGCAATGACTACCTTTGTAGGACAGAACGTCGGCGCGAAGCGTATGGATCGTGTGCGCGAAGGTGTGCGCGACGGCATTCGCGCGGGTCTTGCGATCTCGGTTGTGCTGGTCGCGTGCCTGCTGCTCTTTGGCAAGAGCCTCATGCATATGTTTACCGATACGCCGGATGTTGTGAATCTGGGCGTGCACATGCTGCGCATTCTCGCCGTGGGCTATGTCGCCATGGCGGTGACGCAGAGCCTTTCCGGCGTGATGCGCGGCGCAGGAGATACCATGACCCCGATGGTTATTTCCTTTGTAACGACGGTCATTGTCCGCGTGCCGATTGCGTA
>CAZACG010000097.1:0-6025 GCA_964483645.1 uncultured Oscillospiraceae bacterium
TTATCCAGCATGGTCTGGCGGCAGTACATATCAAACACGGGATCGCCGGTGTGCGTGTCGATGGCGTCGGTCAGCGATTGCGTCAGCGCGCGCGCAGCCTCCGCCTTGTCCTCGAACATGCCGCGGCTTGCGAGTTTTTTACATACGTCGTGCGCATAAGTTTTGCTTTCCGCCTGACCGATGTATATGCTGTGCGAGGCAGACGCACCGCCGCACAAGCGCAGCTTTCGGCCAAAGAAGCAGCAGGGCAGCTGATTGACTGTGACCTCGTCCTGCGCGACGAAGGCGTTGTAATCGGTATGCTCAAAGCCCAAGGGACGTTCGAGCGATGTGTCATAGCCAAATACGTGGCGTGGCGAGACGAATGCAGGCATCCGCTCGCCCTCGTCCGTTCTGGCCATGGCGTAGTTGACCTCGGACACCTCCTGCACGTCGCTGCTGTCTTCCATGCTTGCGCGGACGCGGAAGCAGACAACATCTTGATCCCGATCCTCCGCCTGCATCCACGCCTTGGCGGTCTGGGTCATCTGCTTGGCAGAATAGAGATTGATGCCATAGGGGAGAAGCGCAGGCATGCCGTCGAGCATCTCCACATCCATGTCGCGGCTGCTCTGATTGATTAGCGTCACGCGGCGCATCAGGGCGGCCGCGCGCTCATGGGGAAGCGTATAGTATGCCACGCGCATGATCAGGCCTTGATCAAGCTGCTCTTCAATCAGCAGCTCATTCATGCCCGTCATCATCCGCTGGTTCCTGCCTGCGCGCGCAAACGGCTCGACGAGCTTTCCGTCGATCTTCAAAAACGTGCGGAAGCCGGTTTTTTGCGTATACTGATAGGCTTGATGCGCCGGCGAGAATTCCATGATGGCATGCTCCTTGTCACGCACGCCGAAGCTCGTCACACACTGGCCTCTGTTGACATAGTAGCACCACATCGGAATACCGCGCTCGCCGGCCAGTCCCGGCAGAAAGCTGCAAAACGGCTCCATGCGCATATAATCCTCAAGGATAAATCTTCCCTGTGTGTCGATCATAATCAAAAGCTCCTTTCCAAAGATCCATTTCATGGCTATTATACCAGCATATCAGGATGATGTTCAATCCCATGAACGCAAAAAGGCGCTGTCCCTCGTGGCTTATTTTGCCATTTTGAGACAGCGCCGATCAGGTTGTTTATTTCTAAAGCAAGCGTCGATCCGGTTATAGCCTGATTTTATTCGCCCACCAGCGTCATCAGATTCGCGAGCACGTCAGGCTTTGTCAGGAAACTCATGGAAAGCCCCATGGCTTGCGACATGACCTCGCTTTTGAGCGCTTGAATCTGTTCAGCGGTTATGCTTTGCAAATCAATGGCGATGCCGCCGACAAAGGGAATGTCCTCTACCTCTGCACACTCAATGCGCAGATTGACGACAGCCTGCGCGATACCTGCCGCATCCAGCATAGCCGTTGCATCAATGCCGAAGCCCGCTTCGCTTTCTGCCGTCAGTCCGCTGACGGCAGCAGACAGCAGGCTGGTTTCCTCCGCATCCTGACGCAGCTTGAGCGCCGCGCTACCCTCAAAGAGCTCCGTCTCGCCAAAGTCATCGGTTCCCTTGCGGAAGGTGAGCGCGGCATCCAAGCCCAGACCGGAAAGGGAGCCGTCTTTCTGATTGCGGATATCCAGATAGCCCTTCACGTGGCTGGCGTTCACACCGTCCACATCTTCGCCGAATTGCATATCCAAATCGCCGACGATCCGATTATCGTTGTAGATCTGCAATTCACCATGAGAGGTATGCAGGCGCTGCCAGTTATCGTCCGTTTTGATTGAATACTCGAAATCGCCTTCATAGGGCAATCTGTAGCAGATCTGCGGAACGGTTGCATCAAAGCCCACCATCTGACCGAAGTCGTCATAGCTGACGATCATGCTCATGTCCTGTACAATGACCTCGCGCCAGAGGTCGTCGATGCACTTCTGAAGTTTGACCACGATGTAGCGAATATCGTCCTGCGTGCATCGTTCACCGTTATCCAGAATGTAGTCGGAGGGCTGCGTCCAGTCGATGGCGGGATCGATGGTCTGCTCGGTAAACAGATGATCGGCCAACTGATGAACCTGATAGCGTGTTACGCCCATCTCGGCCAGAAGATCAGCCAACGCCTGACGCATCGGACCGTGATTGTCCCGCAACGTCGTGGTGACGTTCCAGAGCAGGCCGATGAAGTCGCTGGTCGAAATGGTGCCGACCAAACGCTGAGCGACGGCGTCACGCGTTTGCGTTGCATCCAGATAGGTATTATCCGTCAGATAGAGATTGCCTCTGTCCATTTGCGTCTGAGAAACCCAACCCAGCAGCATGGAAATCAACGAAACGCCCAAATCATTCAGGGACAGACGCAGGCGCTCCTCAAGGGGCAGAGCCTTGAATTCTTCGCTGAGAATATCCACGTCGAAAAGCTCAATATCGGATTGAAGATTGAGTTTTCCGTCCAGCAGCGTGCCCGCCGGGAGCGTTATCACATACTTGCCGGTCAGGCTGGTCATCATCTGGACGGAGCCGTCTTCCAGCACCAGCGCATTTGCGCTGACAAGGCTCGTATCCTCCATCAGCAATTCGGCATGGATGCGATCCGTACCAAAGTCGTCATAAAACGACATTTCAACCCTGCATTTATCCAGCAGCGCCGCAAGCGCATCGGCCTTTTTGTCCGTCAGGCCCTCTGTCAAAGCGATATCCAATGTTGCCGTGAGGTTAATTTGCTCGCCGGCGGCATAGCTTTCATCCATCATGGTCGCCGTCATATCGCCCGCGCTGAAAGCGTAAACACCCTCCTCTGCCAGTACGCCAAGCGGCGACAGTAGCATTGCAACGCTCAGAATGAGCGAGAGCACTCGTTTTTTGAGATTCATGCGTATTCCTCCCTGTATTGCTGTTGACCATCTGCTCGCCGATGCATTGCGCCTCTGTTTTGGCAATGCATCCGAAACGAAATCAGTTGGGTAGACCCTTTTGAATCTTCTCTTGCGCGCCTTCATCCAGCTGCCGGTACAACCCGGCGGCTAGCTCCTGCACGGCGTGCAGGACAGCCTCGCTCAGCTCTGCGCCCTCTGCGGCAGCATTGGCCAAGACAGGGACGACGTGACTTTCTCCGCCGACGGTCATCGTCAAAGCTGCGCTGCCTGCGGCGAACGTGTTTTCATCCATCACGATTTCAAGCGACACGTCGTCTGTCAAGCATAGAGGCTCATCCGACGCTTCGCTTGTCGTGATGCGAATCACATTTTTTAGCGTGCCGTCGATGGCGTTGAGCCGCTGCATGCGTCTGCCCGGCGTATTGTCCTGATGGCTGAGCGTCGCGGTCAAGGTCAGCTTTTCGGAAAGCTGATCCTCATCTGCCTGCCAAGCATTTTTCATGCTCACGCTCAACCGGCTGGAAATTCGATTGCCTTGAAGCAATCCAGCCGCCTTAAGCGCTGTGCGCACGCTCATGGTTCCTGCGGCGTTTTTGCGCGTGATGGTGTTTTCACGAAGCGCGCTGTAGGAGAGCTCGAGGGTATTGCGCTCGTCCTGCGTAAGCACCAGCTCGAAGGTGTCCTTAGGGGCTCGTCCTGCCGGCTGACGCAAGAAGCCCGTGATCGTCCATGGCGCTTCGTCGGCGTGAGCGATGCTTCCCCCGGTTAAGCGGATCTTGGTCAGTCGCGTTCCGTCATCGGACATCGTTCGTTCAAGCGAAAACGGCTGAACAACCGTCAGTCCGCCCCAAAGCTTGTCCCCTTCCTGCAGGGATTCCAGCCATGAGGCGATGTCGGCGAGCGGAACGCGCTCGAGTATCGGCGTGCCCCAAAGACTCCCGTCCCATGCAAGCAGCGCATTAGCTTCCTGCGGCGAACGGATGAGGAAAACAGCGTCGTTCACGCGCAGCGCTGCGACGTCAAGACTGTGCGTCAGCGCGCTGTCAAAGAGCGTTGCGCCTTGCCGCAGAATACGCAGGTAATCCGACCCTGTCTGCGCGTCGCCGTCGCCCTCGTAGCAAATCGTTGTGCCGTCCAGCATAGCGGCCAGCACGGATAAATCACGCGCATAGAGCGCTTGGTCGACTGTAACCTCCGCGGTCATGCTCAGCGCTGGCTGGTCTTGCAGCCTTTCATGCAACTTCACCAGTCCCGGAGAGAAGCAGTCAAGGCCGGGCAGAGTCTGTCCGGCAGCCGAGGATACGCCCAGCACGATCAGCAAGGTGAGCAGGCTCGCAAACAGACGCTTTTTCATGTTGTCCTCCCCATCTGTAGTCACCCTATTCAACGAATGAAACGGCATTTTTTATCCCGAGCAAGACCAAAATGCTGCACTGCACTTTATTCATCCCGCTCTGCAGGCTCATCCTCCCAAACGGCAACCTCCGGGAGCACGTCTTCATCGAGCACAATCCTGCCAGACGTCACGTCAACGGCCTTCACAACGCGCCTGAGCGCAGGAAGCATCATCTCTCCGCGCGGCGTATCGAATACATATACGTCGCAAATGGCATTGGGCGAGAGCACGTCACGCAGCGTACCGATGGGCTCGCCTTTCGTATTCTCAGCGGCAAGACCGATCAAATCGCAGACGAAGTTTTCATCCTCAGTCAGCTCAATGGCATGCTCGCGATCAACGTAGACCATTTTTCCACGCAGAAGCTCTGCCTCATTGCGATCATGGACGCCTTCCAACTGCAAAAAGGCGAAGCCATCGTAGCTGCGCCCCTTGATCACCTTGCGCGGTATATACGCGCCGCCCTCCTTGAGATAGACGGTTTCCAGTCGGGCGTAGCGGGACATGTCGCTGGTCATTGCGCGTAGCTTGACCTCGCCGCGGATTCCTTGCGGCTTGACGATTTCGCCGATTTCGATATAGTCAGTCTTCATTTTTCAGCTTCCTCTGTCTGCACATTCTTGGGGAAAATGTCGTCCGGATACACACATGCCGCGCATTTCTGCGCGGCATGGATATGCGCTTTCACAAGGCATGCTGCCCTGCCCGCATATGCGCAGAGCCTTTTTACAGAATCTCCACAAAGACGGGCTTTTCGTTTCGGGCGGTCGCCGCTTTGACCACGGAACGGATGGACTTGGCGATACGACCCTGTTTGCCGATAACCTTGCCCATATCCTCCGGGCCAACGCTCAACTCGATGATGACGGATTCAGGCCCTTCAAGAGTCCTTACCTTCACCTGATCAGGATGATCAACGAGCGTCGCGGCGATATAGCGAACCAATTCTTCCATCTTTCAGCCCTCAGCTTTCCGCAGCGCCCAATCGGGCAGCGATCAGGCGATTGCGCCGGTCTTCTTGAGCAGCGCGCGGACGGTATCGGTCGGCTGAGCGCCGTTCTTCATCCAAGTCTGAGCCTTCTCGACATCAATCTTCAGCTCAACCGGGTTGGAAACCGGGTTGTAGTAACCGATCTCATCAATGAAACGGCCATCGCGGCAGGCACGCTCGTCAGCGACGACGACGCGGTAGAACGGCTTCTTCTTCATACCCATTCTCTTCAAACGAATCTTAACCATGGTGGTATCCTCCTCAAATCGTTACAAGATTAATCTATGACCACAATCTCTTTGGATTGGCGGCATCATGCTTAGTGTCCCATCGGAAAGCGGAATCTTCCGCGCTTGCCGCGCGTTTGATTCATCATCATCTTCATTTGCTTTTTCATGTCTTCAAACTGGCGAATCAGCTGATTGACATCCTGCACGCTCGTTCCGCTGCCCGCCGCAATACGGCGACGGCGGCTGGCGTTGAGGATGGCGGGGTTTCGCCGCTCCTTGAGCGTCATGGAGCGAATGATCGCCTCAGGCTTTTTCATTGCGTCGTCCGGGATATCAATATCTCCGATATTGCTCATGCCCGGCAGCATCTTGAGGATGCCCGAGAGCGGTCCCATCTTCTTGATCTGCTGCATCTGGGAAAGGAAGTCGTCGAGAGTAAACTCGGCGTTCTTCATGCGCTTGGCCAGATCGCCGGCCTCTTGCGGATCAATATCAATGTTCTCCTGCGC
>CAZACG010000098.1:0-5933 GCA_964483645.1 uncultured Oscillospiraceae bacterium
ATCTCCTTCACAGCAGCCCAGGTGGACTCGCTCATGGGCTTGTTATCGTTCTTGAACTCGGGAGAGGTCCACCACACGGTGTCCTTGGAGTTCTCGTCCATGACGATGTACTTATCCTTGGGGGAACGGCCGGTGTAGATGCCGGTCATGACATTGACGGTGTCCAGCTCGGTCACCTGACCCTTGTCAAAGCCCTCCAGCTCCGGCTTGGTCTCCTCTTCAAACAGCATCTCGTAGGACGGATTGTAGACAATCTCCGTCGTACCAGTAATGCCATACTTGCTCAGATCGATGTTAGCCATGTTGCACGCTACCTCTTTCTTATATCAATGTTGTTGCCCGCCGACGATTGTCGGCGTTTTGTCGGGCGGATGAAAACAAGTCCAAACTCCCGCATCCTAAACACTAACATCATACACGTTCCGGACGATAAAATCAATATACGCTTTGCATAAAATGTAAAAAAGTTTCTTTGTGAAACCTTTAACATAGCAGCATACTCTGCTTTCATGACCGTTTCCGCAAGCGGAGAGGCAAGAATGCGCAGAAAAAAAGGATTTCTCAAACATCGCCTATCTTTTGGCCTTAACTCGTGATAGAATGATGGCATGATGTCTGAGCATCGCATCGCTTTGTGCCTTTGCGTCTGTAAACAGCTTTCATATACAATTTTTCGCCGTCGTAAAAGCGCTCAAAACGGTTCGACGCCGACACGCTCCAAACCCAGCGCCCCATTTCAGGAGGAATTTCACATGCATGCATCCGATCACGTCAAGCCTGCTTCAAGGATCTGGTATTTCGATCTTCTTCGCATCGTCGCTTCATACGGGATCGTCGTCCTTCACGCATCTCCCATCGCGCCGCAGGACGTCGACGTTTTCTCGTCTGCATGGCGAATTCTGATTACCCGTAGCATTCTGTTTCGCTGGAGCGTCCCCATGTTTCTCATGATCAGCGGCGCGTTGTTTTTGTCTCCCGACAAGGCGTTGAGCATAAAGCAGCTTTACAGGAAAAGCATCGCCCGCATCGTGACCAGCTTCCTTTTCTGGTCCGGCATTTATGCGCTTTGTCACTGTATCATCTATGACAAAGGGATTTGGACGTTTCTCAATCAGCTTCTGCGCGGTCATTATCACATGTGGTTCTTATTTGTTATTCTCGCGCTGTACATGCTCACCCCGCTCCTTCGCAGCATCACAGCCTCCAAAGAACGCACCCAATACTTTCTCATCCTGAGCCTTATATTCACATTTCTGATTCCCCACGCTTTCGCCTGCGTCTCGCTCTTTAATGTTCCGCACGCCGACGTTGTCCTCTCTCTGCAATCCGCGCTTACGCAGGTCAATCCTGTATCCGGCATGTATTCGGTGTTCTATTATGTGCTCGGGTACTATCTGCACGCCTATTCATTCAAGCGTCAGCAGCGTGTCGCAATATACGTCGCCGGAATCGCCGGATTCCTTCTGTCCGCAGAGCTGACCGTCCGTTACGCCCGTTCCATGGAATCGGTAAGCGGTTTGTTTTACGATATTTCTTCTCCGGCTATTCTGGCTATGGCCGCCGCCGTGTTTCTGTTCTTCCAATCCGCCTTCTCCGATCTTCATCCGGGAAAGCGGTTCAAGCAGCTTTTGCTCTGCCTGTCCCTCTGCTCCTATGGCATTTATCTTGTTCATCCCTTCATCATTGAACGTTTGTCCATATCGCTTCCCGCGAAGCCCGCTGTCATACTGCTCGGCGCGCCGCTGCTATCTCTGACCATCTATCTGTTATCCCTGTTGATTTCCGCACTTTTCAACATCATCCCCATCCTAAAAAAGATAGTCGTCTGACGAGGTGTTCCGTTTCCGATCATTTCGTTTTCTTTTTCAATCAATCATCCTTTTTCAAGCGCTGTCATCGAAGACGGATGCGGAATCGGCCTTCTCTTTTCAACGTATACGCACGGCAAGGAGGTATCTCTTTGAAATCAAGCATTCAAGACGCACTTTCCCTTTCATCCGAAAGCTGGTCATGGAACCGGACGCTCGAGGATGTCGAGCATGTTCCGGCTTGCCAAACCGCAGTTTTTGACGCGGACGGCAAAAAGCTTTCTGTCGGTCCGTGGATTGCAGGCAGAGAGGATATCCGTCTGCAATACCGTTGCTCGCTTCCTCTGCGCGCGGGCGCTATCTGCGGACGCTTTCGCACGCAGGGGTTGTATCCGCGCGAGGCCAACCTGTGGATCACGACTCTAAGGGGTGAAAAGCGCATTGCCGAGCAGAATTACTGGTTCGGCGTTGCAGAGGACTGGACGGATTTCTGCTTTCCCGTCTTTAAGCCTTTTTCCGAATGTGATCGGGTCGTTCTCTCCCTGGGCTTCCATATGAAGACGCACGGGCGCATTGAGCTCAGCCATCTGCGCTTTGAGGATGAGCATCCTCTGCCCGCCGTCCGCGAAAGCGAGCCTGTGCTGACGCGCGCCAAAGCGCCGCAAGCCTTTGCGCCCGGAGAATTCGTTCGTCTTGAGCAGACGCAGGACGGGACATGGTGGCTGGTTGATACGGACGGAAAGCCGTTTTATTCCACAGGCTGTGCAATGTACAATAACCATATCACGCCCGAAGCGACCGCGCCCACGCTTGAGGACCTATCCATCAACACCATTGCCAACGGTTCAAGCCTTGACCAGTGGCGTACCTATAATGAAACGCGCTGCGCGCTTGGCCAAGCCCCTTTCTTTCAGTTCTACCGCATCAACACCGATATCAGCGCACGCTCCCCATATGTGGGGCTGATGAGCGCAGAGGAAGCCGTTTCCAACGAAGATCCGGACGCCGGCATGGCCGCTATCGGCGGTTTTAACCACGCCTTTCCGGATCCCTTCGATCCCCATTGGGAGGAGGATGTGCGCAGGCAGGTGCGTGAGATCACCCAAAGCCTGAAGAATAAGCCCTACTATATGATGTGGATGGCCGCCAACGAGCGCTCACACTACAATCTGTACCGCTATGTCTGGTCTCCTTACTGCGCCAAGAAATTCGGGCAATTCCTAATGGAGAAATACGGCGAAATCGACGCGCTGAATGCGGCATGGAACAGCGATTACGCATCCTTTGACGCGCTGCTCGCTGCGCGTCCAGAGCCGCTCGTCATTCAGGGCGCTAAGTACGAGGATTTCAACGCTTTCTCCCGCCTCATTGTGCGTACGTTCAATCAGAAAATCCTGCGCATTCTCCGTCAGGAGGATCCGGGTCGTCTGATTTTTACCAACCGCTTTATGATCCACGAAGTACGCGGCGTATTTGATAATCTGGATCTGTACGAGGATTTTGACGGCATAGCGGTCAATATCTACCCTTCCAACGACGTATGGGGACTTGATCTGTCCGAAAAACAGTATCTGACGTTGCTGCATGAGAAAACCGGCAAGCCGCTGATGATCTGCGAATGGTCCGTACCTGCGCGTGATTCCGGGTATTACGACAACCCCGATCGACTGGACTGGTCCTATCCGCAGGTGATGGATACGCAGCAAAACCGCGCTCGGCAGGTTGTTCAGGTATCCGCTGATCTGTATAACATGCCCTTTATGGTCGGCGCGCATTGGTTCAGCTGGGGCGACTTCAAGCATGCCACGCGTCAGTCTAACCGCGGCCTTTTCCATGCGGACGGCGTTACGCCCTATCAGCCGGTGCTCGACGCGCTCGGCGGCGTGAACGCGCAAATCAAGAACCGATAACGCGCCTTCTCTCCGGCTTTACGAGCTTGTTCCTCCGCGCCAACGCCCCGCCAAAGGGCTTTCCGGTCGCCCTTTTTATACCTTCAGGCGCATATGCTTCATTTTTGCTAGAAATAAGGAGAATCCCTATGCAAACCGTTCAGCTTCATCACACCGATCTGACCGTCTCTCGCCTGTGCATGGGCACGGGCAACTTCGGCACCGTGCTCACCGAGCAGCAGGCACATGCTCATCTTGACCGCTTCTTCGATCTAGGCGGCAATCTGATCGACACCGCGCACGTATATAACGACTGGGTCCCCGGCGAAAAGAGCCGTTCAGAGAAAATCATCGGCCGCTGGCTCAAAAAGCAGCGTCGCGAGGATGTGGTTCTGTGTACCAAGGGCGGACATTTCAGCTTTGACGCCCGTGATATCTGCCGTGTCACCCCCAAGGAGCTTCGCGTTGATCTCGCCCAAAGCCTTGATTATCTGCAAACGGACTACGTTGACGTCTATATGCTCCATCGCGACAATCCCGATTTGCCCGTAAGCGAAATCATGGATTGCCTTGATGAATTCGTCAGCGCAGGGCATGCGCACTATATCGCCTGTTCCAATTGGAGCGCACAGCGCACTGCGGAAGCAAACACCTATGCCAGGGCGCACGGCAAAACGCCCTTTGTCATCAACGAGCTCATGTGGAGCATGGCTCGTCCCAACAGGGACGCGCTGCCGCCCTCCTACGTCGCCATGGACGAGGACATGATGCAGCTGGGTGAAGAAACACAGCTGAACTTCATGTGCTTCACCTCTCTGGCTCAGGGCTATCTGACCAAGCGCTATGCCGACCGCCCCATTTCCGACAGCCTGCACCGCACCTACGACAGCGAAGAAAACGAACGCCTGATTGCCGAGCTGCGCAGTCTTGACAGCGCGCAGGCCGTCACGCACGCCTCCTTACAGTATTTTGCCCGTCAGCGCGTCGTTGCCGTTCCCATTGTCGCCTTCTCCGGCATGGAGCAGCTCAACGAGTGCGCCGACGCATTCCGCTAAAAGCAATGCGCCGGAAAGCCGTTTATATCCGCCGATGTTGATTTTTTCTGCTCGTATCGTATCCTGAATGGTTTGAATCTTTGCCGAAACGGAGAAATGTCTATGAGCAAGCATCGCAATCTGTTTTCGCTGTATCTGTTCTATGCCGTCTATTTTGTGGGAATGGGTCTGACAACCTATGCCTCCAAATACTTTGGCGCCATCGGTCTGAGCAACACGCAGATCGGTATGACGACCGCCGTCCCGGCGTTTGTGGCGATCTTTGCGCAGCCCGTTTGGGGCATGCTCTCCGACCGTAGCGCTTACAAAAGAAATGTCATCCTTGTGGGACTGTTTGTCGCCGGTCTATGTGCCTTTGCCGCAGACAGGCTCAGCGGCAGCTTTGTGCCGATGCTCATCGCGCTGACGCTGATGAATACCTTTACGCTTCCCGCGCTTCCCGTAGGCAATGCGGTCGCCATTGAATACAGTTCAAGCGTCGGCAAATCCTTCGGTCCTATCCGTATGGCAGGCACCATCGGCTATCAGATTGCCATCCTGACGGCGGGCTTCATCATGAGCGAGAAGCTGACGGGGCTTTACGCCGTTTACGGTGCGATTCTGATCGCTGCCGCGCTGTCCGCTGCGCTGATGCCCCCGATTCGCGGCTATCAGCATGAGGGCAAGAAGGTTTCCCTCGCGGTGTTCTTGCAAAACCGACGCATTATGGCGCTGCTCGGTCTGGTTTTTCTCGCTCAGCTGGGAAACCAGTTTTACCTCGCTTTCTTCGCCAAGCATCTGGGCGATATCGGTATCTCCAACTCGCTCATCGGCGTCATCACCACGCTTTCCGTCATCATGGAGATTCCCTTCCTGTTTTTCGGCGATAAGCTGTATCAGAAAATGTCTATCTGGAAGTGGATGTGGATCGGCCTGCTCATCACCGGCCTGCGTTTCTGCGCTTTGTCCCTCACACTCTCTCCTCTTGTCATCCTGCTGACGCAGCTTCCTTCGGTAGCCATGTTCGCCTGCTTTGAGTTTTTCCCCGCAATCTACCTCAGCTCAGCCGTGGACAGAGAATTGCTCGGCTCTGCGCAGAACGTGTATCAGGTCGTCGCCTTTGGCGTCTCGCGCATCCTCGCCACGCTCCTCGGTGGCGCCATTTCGGAAGTCATCGGTCTGAACATGGTATTCCGCTGCGT
>CAZACG010000099.1:0-5885 GCA_964483645.1 uncultured Oscillospiraceae bacterium
TCTCTTATCTGCTCATCCCGATCATCGGCGTTGCCTCGTGGCAGATGGCTGCGGCGGCTGTCACCGGTTTCATCGCCAAGGAGAACGTTGTCGGCACGCTGGCCGTCTGCTTTGTCGGCCTTGAGAACCTGATTGATACCGAAGAACTGGCGCTGATGGAGGGCGCGGGCACGGAGGTTGCGACCGTCTTCGCCATCACGAAGGTTGCCGCGCTGGCGTACCTGATGTTCAACCTCTATACGCCGCCGTGCTTCGCTGCGCTGGGCGCGATGAACTCCGAAATCAACGACCGCAAGTGGTTCTGGGGCGGCGTAGCGCTGCAGTTCGCTACCGGCTTCACCGTTGCGTTCCTCGTCTATCAGATCGGCACGCTGATTACCACCGGCGCGCTGGGCAGCGGCTTCTTCCCGGGTCTGATCGTAGTTGTCGCAATCGTTGCCTATGTCGCCTATCTCATCAAGAAGACCGAGAAGAATCTTGCCGCTGAATATGCGCTCAAGAGCAAGCAGAATTAACCCCTGAAAGGCGGGCTTCATCATGTCCAATATCGTCATTGTCATCGTTCTGGCAGCCATTCTCGGCACTGCGGCCCTTCATCTGTATAAACAGAAGAAGCGCGGCGCGAGATGCATCGGCTGTCCAGCAGGATGCAACTGCGAAAAGTCTCACAAGAACGAATCAACCGATTCGGGATGCAGCTGCGGTTGCGGCAAGTAAACCTCTGAGCTAAGCGCGCACAAAGCAGTTTCATCATGATGCTGCTTTGTGCGCGCTGCACGGCGCTTTACGCAATTTCCCATACGGCAAAAAGAACCCTATCAAAGCGCTTCGCATAGATTGATGCGAGGTGATACGATGGGGTTCTTTCATTTCCCCGAGGGGGACATCTCATATATCTGTCAGACCATCGGCGCATTCGGGCCATGGGCATGGGCCGGTGCAGGTACGGCGTTCACATTCTTCATGACCGTGTTAGGCGCGTCCACGGTGTTCCTGATAGGCGGCAGAATCGGAGTACGAATGCAGCGCGTTTGCTTCGGCTTCGCAGGCGGCGTGATGGCTGCAGCCTCTGTATTCAGTCTGCTCATTCCGGCCATCGAGCAGCTTGATAAAACCGGAGAACGGGCGACGTTCGAGGTTACGCTCAGCTTCCTGCTGGGCGCACTGGCGCTTCTTGCGCTGGATGCAGCGCTTGAACGTTTGGGGAACGGACGCACGCAGGACGCGGACGCTCGCGCAAGAACGCTCATGCTCACTGCGGTTACGCTGCATAATATCCCCGAAGGCATGGCGGTTGGGCTGGCTTTTGCCGCCGCAGCACATGCAGGCGGTGCCGAGCTGGCTGCAGCGGCAGCGCTGGCGCTTGGCGTAGGCATTCAGAATTTCCCCGAAGGCGCGGCGGTGTCCCTGCCGGTCAGACAGAGCGGCGCAAGCAGGGGCAAGAGCTTTCTCATCGGCGCGCTGTCCGGCTCGGTCGAGCCCGTGTTCGGCATGCTCGTCGTGTTCATCGCCGCAAGCGCACAAGAAATCATGCCGTTTCTGATGTCTGCGGCCGCCGGCGCTATGATGCTGGTGGTGTTTACGGAAATGACTCCGGAGGCCGCAAAGGAACGCGTCGGCGTGCTGGCTATAATTGTAGGATATGCCCTCATGATGGCGCTGGATATCGGGCTTTCCTAGCTTTAACAAGTGAATGGCAGATACGCAAAAGGGCCTTTCGGCCCTTTTTATAGATCGATGATATAATACCCGCAGGCATTGATGATCTGCGTTTGGCCATGCTGTCGCATGCGCTTAAAGTCATAACGATAGTTCTGGTGAACATGTCCATGAGCAAAGAGCTTCGGCTGGTACTTGTCCAGAATCTGCACAAAGGTTTCAAAGCCTATGTGCGCACGGTCTTCATCATCGCCAATCCGGTAAGCCGGCGCGTGCGTGAGCAGGATATCCACGCCCTTGGAACGCCAAAGCTTAAAGCGCAGCTTCTTATAGCGCTTGCGCATTTCCTTTTCCGTATACTGATTAACGCCCTTATTATAGCGCATGCTGCCGCCGAGGCCCAAGATACGCAGCCCTTCATGGACATAGACGGTATCCTCGATACAGATGCAGCCCTCGGGCGGCTTTGTCGCGTAACGATCATCGTGATTGCCATGCACATAAAGTATAGGCGCGGGCGTAAAGCAGGTCAGAAAGGAAAGATACTCGGCGGGCAAATCGCCGCAGGATAGCACCAGCTCTACCCCTTCAAGCTTGCGCTTATCCAGGTACTCCCAGAGGGTGGGCTCGGCTTGATCGGCCAGAAGAAGAATTCTCATACCTTCCTCCCTCCGTCAACGCTCTCCTCATGCGCCGCAGCCGAGACAGCTTTCAGCCCCTGAAGCCCGGCAAGCTGCTGCGCAGGCGTGTTCAGCTCGTTGATCTTCGGGAAGCTGCCGACGACGTTTTCTGCCAAATAATCCATTCGAATAATCTCCTGCGGCGTAAGCGCAACGCCGTCCGGAACGCGGACTTTTCCTTCCTGATCGACGATGGGGCCAATGAAGGGCAACAGCGCGCCGGAGGATATGCGTTCCTGAAGCAAATCAACCAAACGCTTAACACGTACCGGCAGCCTGCGCGAACAGACAATGTCAATCGCCTCAAAAGACATTCCCATGTAATAGCTCATGGCGCGATCTGCATTGTGCTGTCCCTCGTCCGCCCATGCGCCCGTAAGAATGCTGCGCACGATTCCCTGATAGAGCTTGGACCAGTTCCACACAGGACTGGCAAGGCTGTTGATCTGCCCATCCCGTTCATCATACAGTCCGAAGGCTCGGGATTCCAAACGCGGAGCACTGATATCGCGATTGGATACGATGCGCACGCCCCTTCCAGCCAGCGCACGCTCCGGATCATGACCCGGAATGGTCGACCACTCGAGATAAATCTCCGCACGCGGGTTGGTCATCTGCGCGCCGAGCGCAAACGCATTGATGGAGGCAGGAACGCCGTAGATCGGATAATCGGCAATGTAGCCGATTCGGTTGTTGTCCGCACATGCGCCGGCGATTGCGCCGAGAATGAATTTGGCCTCGTATATGCGCAGATAATAAGAACGCACATTGTGATAGCTGGCCAGCAGCGAACAATTCAGAATCTTCACCTGCGGATGCGCTACGGATTGACGCATGCATGCTTCCAGAAAAATCGGCGAGGTTGCAAAAATAACCTGATACCCCTCGGCAATGAACGATTCAATCGCCGCTTCTGCGTCCTGCTGTTCAACATGATCGCGATAGGTTGTCTCCACCTTGGAGGCAAACATCTCTTCCAGTGCATTGCGTCCAAGCTCATGCCAGTACGTCCAGCCGGAGGTCTGGGGAGAACGATTGTAAAGAAACGCACAGCGAAGCGGCTGGGATCTGTTCAAGACGGTTTGCAGCAGGCTTTGCTGCTTTTCCATCGGCTTGCTGAGCACTGCGGCAGGCTTGTTGGCTGCGGCAACAACGAATTCCGGCCAGATGCGGCGAATTCCCGGCGTAAACTCCGACGGTGTTTTGTTCACGCTGTCCTCGTAACCGAAGACCTCCAGATAGATAAGGAAGGCATCGCTGGCGGACATCAGCTTTTGCGCACCTGCATGCGCATAATACGCTTGAGAAAACCGATAATAGCAGGATTGGAGATCAAAAACATCATCCCCATGCCATTTTTCCCCGGGACGCTTGCTCATCAGCGCATACAGGCGGGCAAAGCCTCCCTCGCGGCTGAAATAAATGAAATTGATGCCTGTATCGGCATAAAACCCCAAAAACTCCTGATAAATGCGGTAACGCTCAGAATCCTCCGCCTCGGGCAAAATACGCGTCACATTGGCCTCAATCGTCACCGCATCAAGCCGACGCATCACGCTCACGCGTTTATTGCCTTCTACAATATAGAAGTGATTGTAATACTCCAGCGCTTTGACCGGTTCGCGAAGTCCTTCTTCGACGACCGCATCATACAGCACGCTCCATTTCATCGCGAACTCGGAATCAACTTCCAAAAGCGGCAGAAAGCTGCGGGAAAACGCGCTGGTGCGCCCCTTCATTGCTGTACCCGCAATCTGGCTGACGGAAATCTGGATTAAGCCAAGAGAAACCTGAGAAAGCTGATTAAGCTTGGGAACAAGCTCGCCGAGCACGGGCAAAAAGGGATCCTCACCGCTCATGCGCAAAGCATGCACCTCGCGCATTCCATCCCTGCGGGCCTGCATATAGGTATCAACCGACATGGTGTATTCTCCTTTGCGCGTTTTGTGTTATTATAGCATTATACGGGAGGTTTCGCAACGCGCGAGCGAGAGAAGGCGCCTGTTGATTTTCTTGTCCATAAAAGGAATTGATAATCAGATGTCAGCAGATTATATCCGCACACAGCCTTCTGCATCCGTCTTTATGAAACACAAGAAAGAACGTCCCTCTTCCGACGCGTTCTTTCATCACAACGCTGCTCCGTGCTCGCTGCACGATGCTTTGCGCAGTTTTCTATGCAGCAAAAAAGCCGTCCGGACAAAACCGCTCATTTGAAGAAACCCTTGAAGCCTTCTCCTCTTCAGCGCAGCCACCCACGCCCATCAAAGCTTCGTTTTTCTCTTCACAATCGGTTTTCGTCCGGACAGCCCTTAAGCTATCCTTGTACGCTCAGCACGCACATCACCGCGACGCTCAACACCGCAGCAACCGGCGCGCTGAATCTAAATCGCAGATGCTTGGTTTTATGTCTGAATACCCGCATGCCGCACAGCGCTCCAACGCCGCCCATCAGCCAAGTACAGGCCAACAGCGTTCGCTCGCTGATGCGCCAGAGACCTTTGCGCGCCCTTCTCTTGTCCAGCCCATAGAGACAAAAGGTTATCGCATTAATCAACAGATATGCGCACCACAGCAGCATCACGACTGCGTCTCCGGCTGCTTGCTCTGCGCTTCCTCTGCCTGCTCGACCTCTTCAAAGGTGGAGGGAAGCTGATTGGGCGCGAGCACGGCCATGAATTCAATGCCGGTGATGGTTTCCTTCTCCATCAAAATCTTCGCCAGCTCATGCAGTTTTTCCTTATTGTCGCTGAGAATCTGCATCGACTTATCATAGCACTCGGCGATGATCTGCTTAACCTCCACGTCAATGCGCGCCGCCGTCTGATCCGAGCAGACAAGCACGGAATCGCCCGAAACATATTGTCCGCTCTGCGTCTCCAGCGCCATCATACCAAATGTATCGCTCATGCCAAGCCGCGTGATCATCGTGCGGGCCAGCTTGGTCGCCTGCTCAATATCATTGCTCGCGCCGCTGGTGATGCGTCCAAAGATGAGCGCCTCTGCCGCACGGCCACCGCAGTACGTGGTAATCTTATCCAGAATCTGCTCGCGAGTCATCAGCAGACGCTCCTCTTCGTCCACCTGCATGGTGTATCCCAGTGCGCCGCTCGTACGCGGAATGATGGTGATCTTCTGCACCGGCGCGGCGTTTTCCAGCTTCGCCGCCACCAGCGCATGACCGATCTCATGATAGGAAACCGTCAGCTTGTCCCTCGGGGAAACGACGGCGTTCTTGCGCTGATAGCCGGCGATGACCGTCTCGATCGCCTCTTCCATATCGCGCTGCGCAACGCACTTGCGTCCGTCCTTGACTGCGGCAATCGCCGCTTCGTTGATGATGTTCGCCAGCTCTGCGCCGGAGCAGCCGCTCGTCGCGCGGGCAATCTGGGTGTAATCGATGTTCGGCTCGGTCTTGACTTCCTTCGCATGCACGCGCAGGATCGCCTCGCGGCCCGCAAGATCCGGCAGTTCCACCGGCACGCGGCGGTCAAAACGACCCGGACGCAGCAGCGCCTTGTCCAGAATCTCCGGGCGGTTCGTCGC
>CAZACG010000100.1:0-5867 GCA_964483645.1 uncultured Oscillospiraceae bacterium
CTTCTATAATCAGAAGGGCGAATTGCTGCTGGAGGAATTCGTGCGCGACATGGATCAGGAGGATTTTTCCAGCCACATGCGCATCCATGGCCGCGAGCTCAAGGGCAACATCGGCGGCGCCTATCAGGCGACGGTGCGCTTTGAATCCGATCCGGAGGAAAAGCTCTTTGGTATGGGTCAGTATCAGCAGGGCATTTTCAACCTCAAGGGCGCGACGCTGGAGCTCATGCAGCGCAATGCGCAATGCTCCGTGCCTTTCGTGCTTTCTAACAAGGGCTACGGCATGCTCTGGCACAATCCCGCCGTGGGCGAGGTCACCTTCGGCACCAACATCACCCTCTGGCATGCGCAGGCCACGCATTTGATTGATTACTGGATCACCGCCGAGGACACGCCCTCCGCTATCGTGGAGCGCTATGTCCACGCAACCGGCCTTCCGCCGATGATGCCGGAAAGCGCCATGGGGCTTTGGCAATCCAAGCTGCGCTATCGCACGCAGGAGGAGCTGCTCAGCGTCGCGCGCGAATACAAAAAGCGCGGATTGCCTCTGGACGTCATCGTTATCGACTTCTATCACTGGACTAAGTTCGGCGATTGGAAGTTTGACAAGACCTTCTGGCCGGATCCCGAGGGCATGATGAAGGAGCTTAAGGAGCTGGGCGTTGAGGCGGCGGTTTCCGTCTGGCCGAGCGTACAGCTGAGCAGCGAGAACTTTGGCGAAATGCTGGAGAAGGGCTATCTGACGCAGGTAGACACGGGCGTGCGCATCTCCATGCGCTGCGCGGGCTGGACGATCTTCTATGACGCCACCAACCCCGAAGCGCGCGAATACGTCTGGCAAAAACTCAAAAAGAATTACTACGACGTGGGCATTCGCTATTTCTGGCTGGACGCCGCAGAGCCGCAGTATCCTTCCCAGCTCAACTACGGCGCGGAGAATTATCGCTACCAGATGGGTCCGTATCAGGTCGTAGGTAACCTCTATCCGCAGGTCTTCGCCAAGGGCGTTTACGAAGGTCGCGAAAAGGAAGGCGACCAAAACATTCTCTCCCTCGTGCGCTGCGCATGGGCGGGCAGCCAGCGTTACGGCGCGCTCGTCTGGTCCGGCGACATTCATTGCAGCTTCAAGAGCATGCGCTGGCAGATCTGCGCGGGCTTGCAGATGGGTCTTGCCGGTATCGGCTGGTGGACGACGGATATCGGCGGCTTTGACCGGGGCAACATCGAGGATCCGGGCTTCCGCGAGCTGATGGTGCGCTGGTTCCAGTGGAGCGTATTCAGCCCGGTGCTACGCATGCACGGCGACCGCCAACCTCGTCAGCTCAAAACCGAATCGGGTCTGACGGACTATGTCGGCGCGGACAACGAAATCTGGAGCTTCGGCGAGGAAAATTACGAAATTCTCTCCAAGTATCTCAAGCTGCGCGCGGCGATGCGCCCCTATATCCGCAGCGTCATGCAGGCCTATCACGAGCAGGGAACGCCCGCCATGCGGCCGCTGTTTTACGATTATCCGCAGGATCAGACCGCTTGGACAATCTCGGACAGCTATCTCTTCGGCTCGGATATTCTCGTCGCGCCCATCATGGAGGCCGGAGCAACCGGCCGTCAGGTTTATCTACCCAAGGGCAGCAGCTGGCTGTGCCTGAACACCGGAAAGATGCTCGAAGGCGGCCAGTGGATCACGGCCGACGCGCCGATCGACGTGATTCCCATCTTTATCCGCGACGGCGTAAGCGTGCCGGGGCTGTATCAGGCCTAAACTTCCGAAGCGACGCTTGATTGTGAAGCTGCTCCATGCTTGCTGCACGCCGCTTCGCACAATTCCCTATGTATGAACCATAAAAGGATGTCGGATCAGGAAACCGAGCCATTTCGGTTTTCCTCCCGACATCCTTTTTTTCATTGTCCCGCACAATCATTGCGCCATTTTCGCTATATCGATCAGCTCTTCGAGTATTGCGCAGCTTTCCTCCTCGGGGAGCACCTGCTCAACGAGCACCTCATTGAGCACATACTGCTTCAAATAATAAGAAACTACTTTGCTTTCAAAGAAGACTTCCTGATGGTCTCTTTCCAGATTCCAAGAGGTATCCGAGCGGACGATGGCAATCCCTTCGCCCTCGTAGCAGGTGATCTCCCGATCGCTCATCAACGCGTCTTTTTTGACAAACCAGATATGGAAACGACGGTTTTTCCGGGTATAAAACAAAAGCATCTGAAGAATCTTCACGCGCTCCATCGGCGTAAACGGTCTGAGAAGAAAAAGATGGTCGCTGGTTCTGCCCATGCGGGCAAATCGCTCCATCGCCTCCCGATTGAGAATGATATGCGTCGGCTTGGCCTTTTCATAGATGTTGGCAAAGCGCTCCTCATGAATGTCCTGCATGCGATTGATCAGGCGCTCTGCATTCTCGCCAAGGCCGAACGCCTGAAAGCACTCCTCAATCGGCTTGCGTATGATCTGAGTGGGAATGCAGCAAAGCGGAATATCCTGCTTAACCATATAGATTTCACGCCCATGTTCAATGCGGCAGTATTCCTCGATAAAGCGGATATAATTATGCGGAAAGGGCAAAGCGCCGATATCGGACGGTTCGCGCTTGATGAAGTACACGCGATCCTTCACATTCTCCATCATCCGCTTCCAGAACCGCTGAAAAAGCCCCTTGTCGTTGCGCATTACATAAAAGCCGCCGCCCTTAATCGGCGCAAGCTGATGCGCACAGCGCTTTTGATCCGACAGCTCCGCGCTCATCAGGATCATGCCGCTGCGGAATATCCAATTCGAATCGCAATTTTCCTCAGTTCTGACGATGCTCAGCTTGTACTTGGGCGAAAAGAGAATGTCGGTCGCCGTAGCCAGAACACCGACGTCCTCCGGACTGCGCTCGTCAATGACGGAGACCTGCCAGATGCGCTGCACGTCTGCCTGCTGCGCAAAGAGATGAATCTGCTCAAGCACCGCTCTTTCACATTTGCCGTAGATGGTGATCCGAATATGGGAAAGCGGGCGATAAAAATCAAGCAGTTCCCGAAAAGTATTCCCCTGCTGACAACCCTCCAGCCGGATATCCTTCATAGATGTAGACGCATCCGGCGTCTGCGGATGCAGCAGCTGATGAAACACCCTGCTCATCCTATACGCGTCCATACCGATTGTACTGACCCTCAGCGCCTGTTCAAGCTCCTTGATTTCCTCCTGCGACAGCCTGAGCTTGTCGGATTTCTTGGCAAGCTCAAGACAATTGCGAATGCTCTGCGGTCTGCTTTCATCCTTGACAATCCGAAAAAGAGCGGTTTTGCTTGTAAAGCCCAGCTCCGCCGCCGCCGAGGACACGGAAAGTTTTCTCTTGTGAAGCATGGCCGCAAAGGCTTCTCCAAAGGTCATTAGCATGATGGATACCTCGCCATCCGATGATCATTTGTTCAATCATATCATATTTCCAACCATTTACATAGTCTTCTTTTACAAATTTGTGTTTTTACCGATCTACATTCCGTTTTCTTAATATATAACTTTTGTGTGTATTCTTGTCCAGGTTTTTCCTCTTTATTTCCGAAATACACACACGCACGCCCTCTTCCAAAGCAGTTTCCATCTTGAAGCGGCTTTGCTTTACACAATTTTCCATACGGCAAAAAAGCGCGCAAGCCGCATAAGCTGATGACGCTGACCGCAAACAATTCTCCTGTTTTCCATATTGACAAGAGTTTGTATCCACCCTATAATATCTAATGCTGTTAGCAAAAAGGAGGTGTAGCATGGATTTGTATCATCTTCTGGCTGCGGAGTTTTTCTCCGTGCTCGACGGACGGCCCAAAGCGCCGCATCGGGATCGGGTCAGCGGGATTATGAAGGGCGAGATGGCCGTGCTCCGGCTGCTCGTCAAGAAGAAAAAACATCTGAATGCGGGCGAGATCAGCCGCGAGCTGGGAATGACGTCGCCGCGTCTGGCCGCCGTGCTCAACAGCCTTGAAAAAAAGAAGCTGATCTGCCGACAGGAGGTTCCCGAGGATAAGCGGCGCATCCGTGTGCTGCTTACGGATGCCGGAAGCCGTTTCTGTGAGCAAAAAAGGCAGGAAGCGCGCGAGGACATGGCGCGCCTTCTGGCGCAGCTTGGAGAGGCGGACGCGAGAGAGCTGATTCGCCTGATGCGCCGGATCAGCAAAGCGATGGCAGAGCTTGAATCGACCGAGGATAAGGAGGAATCCGATGAAAACAAGCAAGATTGCCGCATTTAAGCGGCTCTTCGGGGAAGTGAAGGAATACAAAAAGAACGCCTTCATCGCCCCGATGTTCACCATTCTGTGCGTCATACTGGAAATTCTCATCCCCTATATGACCGCGTCCATGATCGACGAAGGCATTGTCGCAGGCAACATGGGGCATGTAATCAAGACCGGCCTGATCATGCTGTGCATGGCGCTTCTGGCCATGCTGTGCGGCGTGACCGCCGGAAAGCACAGCGCGAAGGCGAGCACGGGCTTCGCCTACAACCTCAGGCAGGCGATGTTTAAGAATATCCAGTCCTTTTCCTTTTCCAACATCGACAAGTTTTCAACCGCCGGTCTGGTCACGCGCATGACCACGGACGTCAATCACGTGCAGATGGCCTTGCAAATGATCCTGTCCATGTGTGTTCGCGCGCCGATGACGCTGATTGTCGCGCTGTTCATGGCCCTGCGCATCAATGCGCGGCTGTCGATGGTGTTCCTGGGCGTGATGCTGGTGCTGATTGTCTTCTTAGGCATTCTTGTGCCCATGGCCATGAAGTATTTCAAGCAGATGTTCAAAAAGTATGACGCCGTCAACGCTGTCATCAAGGAGAACGTCGGTGCGATCCGCGTCGTCAAGGCTTTTGTGCGCGAGGAGCATGAAAACGAAAAATTTACCAAGGCTTCAAACGATCTGTATGAGAACTCCGTCGCCGCCGAGCGCATCATGACCCTCAACAACCCGATCATGATGGCCTGCGTAAACGTCTGCATTCTGCTGCTGAGCTGGCTGGGCGCTCGGATGATCGTCACAAACGCCGGTCTGACCACTGGTCAGTTGACCAGTCTGCTCTCCTACGTGATGAACATCCTGATGAGCCTGATGATGCTCTCCATGGTGTTTATCATGATTACCCAGTCCACGGCCGCCGCGCAGCGCATTGAAGAGGTGCTCGCGGAGAAAGCGGACATCGTTTCCCCCGAAAAGGCTGTTTCTCAGGTCAAGGACGGCTCTATCGACTTTAACAACGTCTCCTTCTCCTATTACGGCAAGGACAGCAAAAAGGCGCTCAGCGATATCAGCCTGCACATTAATGCAGGCGAAACCATCGGCATTCTCGGCGGCACGGGCTCCTCGAAATCCAGCCTCGTCAACCTGATCTCCCGCCTGTATGACGTCACGGAGGGCAGCGTGAAGGTCGGTGGCGTGGATGTGCGCGATTACGATATTGAAGCGCTGCGCGGCGAGGTCGCTGTGGTGCTGCAAAAGAACGTGCTCTTCAGCGGCACGGTGCTTGATAATCTGCGCTGGGGCAAAGAGGATGCCACCGAAGAGGAATGCCGCGAGGCCTGCCGTCTGGCGTGCGCGGATGAATTCGTCTCCCGCATGCCCGAGGGCTACAACACCAAGATTGAACGCGGCGGCTCCAACGTATCCGGCGGACAGAAGCAGCGCCTATGTATCGCCCGCGCGCTGATCGCCAAGCCAAAGGTACTCATCTTGGACGACTCCACCAGCGCCGTGGATACCGCGACGGACGCGAAGATTCGCGCCGCCATGCGCGATTACATTCCCGGCACCACCAAGATCATTATCGCCCAGCGTATTTCCTCCATCGAGGATGCAGACCGCGTGCTGGTGCTCGACG
>CAZACG010000101.1:0-5856 GCA_964483645.1 uncultured Oscillospiraceae bacterium
CCTGATAGCCCATACTCTTCCTCCGAAAGTGCAAATCAAATCGACCCGCCTGCCGCATCAACAGCCGTAAGTCCTTTTCTCGATGATTTACATTTAAATCTGGCCATGAAATCCATAAAACAAGCCATAATGATCATAGCACAAAAACGAAAACTTTACAACCATCGGCATCGGGTGTACAATAGAAGCTACATACTGCAAAATGCTTCGCAGCTTCTTGCAGCCGGTTTTACGTTTACGATCCGTTCAATTCACAACACTACGAAAGCTTGTTTTTCGATTTTAGGAGGAAGCCATGAATCTTTCCAGCGTTATTTCTCAGCTGGTCTCGTTGTTCCTGATGATGTTCGTGGGGTATATCAGCGCCCGCGCCGGCCTGATTGATCCTAAAACCCGCCAAAGGCTGTCCACGCTGACCATCAGCTCCATTACACCCCTCACCATCATCTCCTCCGTGGTCGAAAGCGGCAGCAGCCCCTCCTCGCTGCTGGCCGCCTTGCTCACCGCCATCTTCTTTTATATCATGATGATCGCGCTGGCGGCGCTGATCGTTCGCATCATCCCCTCGTCCAAAGCCGAACGCGGCTTCGATGAATTGATGCTGCTGTTCACCAACGTCGCCTTCATGGGCATCCCTGTCATCGATTCGATTTACGGCGCGGAGGGCGTCGCGCAGCTTTCCATGTTCGTTCTGGTGTTCAACGCGCTGTTCTTCTCCTATGGTGTTTTTCTGGTGTCCGGCAAGGATAGCTTCCGCCCGCGTCAGCTCGTCAATCCCTGCATCATTGCCGCCATCATCGCGCTGTTCCTCGGCCTGACCGGCCTGCGTCTGCCCACGCCCGTGGAAACCACGCTCAATCGCGTCGGCGGCATGAATACGCCAATGGCCATGATGGTCATCGGTTCCTCCGTCGCGCATAGCGACATCCGTCAGGCGCTGCGCAATCGGCGTCTGCATCGCATCTGTCTGCTGCGCATGTTCGTTATGCCTGCCATCATGCTGGCGCTGATTTATCTTCTGCCCATCAATGGCACCCTTGCGGGCATCTGCGTGCTGCTTGCCGCCATGCCCATCGCCGCCAACTGCGGCATCTTCTCGGATATTTATACGCCCGACGATATGACTGCCTCGCAGTCCGTGGTGATCTCCACATTCCTTTCGGGCATTACATTGCCGATCTTCGCCGCATTGGTGCTGCGTCTGTTCTAACCGCTACGATGCCCGCCGTATCACCGACATTAACCGAAGAATGTTTCAATATCATCACCTGCAAAGGAGAGAAATATATGCGCGCCTGTGAACGTTTTTTCAACTACATCAAGGTCTACACGACCTCTGCCGAGGATTCCGGTACGGCTCCGAGTACCGAGCGTCAGCTCGATCTGGCCCGCATGCTCGTCTGCGAAATGAAGCAAATCGGCCTTGAGAACGTCCACGTCGATGAGTTCGGCGTGGTCTACGGTTGGCTTTCCGCCACCCCCGGCTGTGAAAGCGTCCCCACGCTTGGCTTCATCGCCCACATGGATACAGCGCCCGATTTTTCGGGCGAAAATGTCAAGCCTCAGATCCTTGAAAATTACGACGGCACAGACGTGCTGCTCGCAGGAAGCGGAGACGTGCTGAGCGTAGAAGCCTTTCCGTCGCTCAAAACGCTCGTTGGCATGACCCTCATCACCACCGATGGCACCACGCTGCTGGGTGCAGACGATAAGGCCGGTATCGCCGAGATTTTGACCGCAGTAGAAAGCGTCATCGCCTCCAGCAAGCCGCACGGAAAGCTCTGCATCGCCTTCACTCCGGATGAAGAGGTCGGCGCGGGCGTGGATCACTTTGATGTCGCCAAGTTCGGCGCAACCGCCGCATATACCGTGGACGGCGGCGCAGAGGGCGAAATCGCTTATGAAACTTTCAACGCCGCTTCTGCGGTCGTTCAATTCAGTGGTCTGAGCGTGCATCCCGGTTCTTCTAAGGACACCATGATCAACGCCAGCCTCGCCGCGATGGAATTCAATGCGCTACTTCCCGGCGGCGATATTCCGCGCCTGACGGAAAATTACGAAGGCTTCTTTCATCTGCACGACATGAAAGGCGATGTGGAGAATGCCGAGCTGCGCTACATCATCCGCGACCACAGCGCCGCTGCATTCGCCCTGCGCAAACAGATGATGGAGCACGCCGCCAAGATCATCAACGAGCGCTACGGCAGACAGGTTGTGCATCTGACGATACGCGATAGCTATTACAACATGGCCGACAAGCTCGCCGATCATATGGAGCTGATCGAAAACGCCAAGCGTGCGGCCTCTCTGGCCGGCATGAAGCCCTACACCGAGCCCGTTCGCGGCGGTACGGACGGCTGCCGTCTGTCCTATATGGGCCTGCCCACGCCAAACCTGTGTACCGGCGGCTTTGCTTTCCACGGCAAATACGAGCACATTGCCGCGCAGAGCATGGATCGTTGCGCCAAGATGCTTGAGCTGCTGATGACCGAAATCCGCTGAGCGCGCACGCTTGTCACATTGGACTCGGTCGCAAAGCTTTGCAAAAGGGCTTATAGAGGAAAACAGAGACTTTGCGCCCGAAGGTTTCCAAAGGGGGGACCGGAAAGCCCTTTGGCGGAGTGTTGGGGCAGCACCTCAAGCTTAAGTGAGGACGCTGCCAAACGCAGAATCCGGGCATTTCAAGCAAAACCAGCGCGCCGCCGGTTGCATCGCCGACCTAGCGACGCAGGCTCCGTCGCTTTGCGGTCGAGTCCGAAGCGTTACAAAAGGGCTTATAGAGTTAACGCCCCGCAGGCTTTCCCATGTTCGGGAAGCTCTGCGGGGCGTTTTTCGTTTGATACTATTCTCAAATCAAATCAACCTTGAGGAACTCCCCCCGTCAGGTCTCGCTTCGCGCTGATAGCTCGTTTTGATCTGAGATTAGTCTACGCAATCGAATAAACGCTGCCCTCGCCGACAAGCACGGTATTACCTGCCCAGCGCGCTCACATTGATCGACGCAAAGCGCTGAACGTCCATCTTGGGCTTGCGCTCCGGGGACAGCAGACCGTTGATCTCCTGCATCACGTCGGTCAGCTGCGTATAGCAGTAGCCTTGGCAATATGGAATCTCGCGAATGGCATGGGTTACGCCCTCATAACGTGCAAAGAACGCCGCCTCATTCGTTACCTTTCCGTGATAACCCCAAGTCTGCATGCCGCCCATTTCGCCCTGAATACCCAAATTTTCAAAAGCAATTCCGCCGTATTCGGTAATCATGAAGGCTTCCTTCCCAGTCGGCTTTTCGTCGCTGGCATAGGCAAAATGGTCGTCTCCGCCACAGGCCTCAACCGTATTGCGATCGGCAAAATGCTTGGCCATAATCTCCTTCTCCGCCGCATAATCATGAAGCGCACAGATGTCCGTGGTAGTCTGTTCCCAGCCGTCGTTTCCGGAGCAAAGGCGCGTGCCATCCGCCGCCTTGGTCAGATGATAGAGCATGCGTGCCGCTTCCTGTTGGCGCTTATTCGTGGAAATCTGACGCACGCCCCAGCTTTCGTTAAGCGGAACCCATGTGATGATGCAGGGATGATTAAAGTCGCGATTGATGAATTCCAGCATAGTCTGCGCAAAATTCTGCACGGTTTCATCCGTAAAATCATACGGGCTGGGCATCTCGCCCCAGACCAGCACGCCCATTTTGTCCGCCCAATAATAATAACGCGGATCCTCAATTTTCTGATGCTTGCGCGCACCGTTGAAGCCAAAGTCAAGCGTATACTGCAAATCCAGCTTGATCGCTTCGTCGCTCGGCGGCGTGATATTGCTGTCGGGCCAATATCCCTGATCCAGCACCAAACGCTGATACAGACGCGTATTGTTCAAATACACGCAGCCATTTTTCACTTCGATTTTCCGCATGCCAAAATAGGTCTTCACCGCGTCCACCGCCTCACCGTTTTTCAGCACACGCACCTCAAGGTCATACAAATACGGATTGTTGGGCGACCAGCAGCGGAATGCGTCCAGCTCTCCGCGCGCGATCATCTCCACGGGAACGCGAATCGTTCGATCCATGGCATCCACGCGAACCCTGCGCACCGTTTTGCCTTCTGCGGATACCGTCAATTCAAGCTCAAGCATCTCCTTCGGCCACTGATCCAGCGCAATCTCAGCGGTAAACATGTGGCGATCAATATCCGGCGTCACATGGATATGCTTCATGGCGTATTCACCGACGGCCTCCAGATAAACCGTCTGCCAAATACCGGAAACCGGCGTATACCAGCAACCCATCAAACCGCGTCCCCAATACTGCTTGCCACGCGGCTGGGTACAATCAGGGTCATCCTGAACACGGATGCACAGATCATTTTCCTCGTCCTTAAGCAGCAGCGTGATATCCAGCGCAAATGGCGTATAGCCGCCCTTGTGCGTTCCCGCCAGACGACCGTTCACGTACACCTGCGCAGCATAATCCACCGCGCCAAAGCGCAGTAGCACACGCTTTCCCTGCATAGAAGCCGGAACGGTAAAACTGCGGCGATACCAAATCACCGAATGAATTTCATCCGTCGGGCCGATACCGCTCATTTTGCTCTGATAACAGAAGGGAACCGTTATTTCCATGGGCAGCTTGACGGCAGGCTGATACCAGCCCTCTCGCAGTCCGACATCCTGATCATCAAAAGCAAACTGCCATACGCCATTGAGATTATGAAATGTTTCGCGCATAAAATCCGGTCTCGGATGCTCCGGCCTCGGGATGGTCTCACTCACTTGGGTATGCATCATTTCTTCCTCCTGACTGCGTAATATGCATGGATTGTCCTCTATTGACACAGTATATCAGTCTCTTGCGTATCACGTCAAGCCTTGTATCTCTCCACAGCTCCTCGCAGCCGCGCGATCCTCCATTCATTCTCAATAGCTTTTTGAAATGTTCAGCATTCGCCAAGTAACTCCAAAACAATAAACTTTCTGCAACACTTTTGCCGCGCTCCGGTTTGCACCGGCCCCAAAAAACAGCAAATTGAAAGGCGCTGCCTCTCGTGGCTTTTTGAGCCATTTGAGACAGCGCCCTTCTTGATTAAACCGTCGATCAATACGTTTCCTTGATCTCAACGTCCTTATATCGCGGCATGCCGGTACCGGCAGGAATGATCTTGCCGATGATAACATTTTCCTTGAGGCCGACGAGCTTGTCTTCCTTGCCCTTGATCGCGGCTTCGGTAAGCACGCGCGTCGTCTCCTGGAAGGAAGCGGCAGACAGGAAGCTATCAGTCGCCAGAGCAGCCTTGGTAATGCCCAGCAGAATACGCTTGGCGACAGCCGGACGACCGCCGTCCATAATCGTCTTCTCGTTTTCCTTCTCGAAGTGGAAGATATCCACCATAGAGCCCGGAAGCATGCTGGTGTCGCCCGCGTCCTCGACGCGAACCTTACGCAGCATCTGATGGACGATAACCTCAATGTGTTTGTCGCCAATGCCAACGCCCTGCAGGCGATAGGTCTGCAAGACTTCCTTGAGCAGATGCTCCTGCACAGCCTTGACGCCGAGAATGCGCAGCAGGTCATGCGGATTGATCTGGCCTTCGGTCAGTTCGTCGCCCGCGATCACATGGTCGCCTTCCTTGACCTTCAGGCGGCTGCCATAGGCGATCGGATAGGCCTTCACCGTGCCGTCGTCGGAGGTAATCAGCAGCTCGCGCTTCTTCTTGCTCTCGGCGAAGCCCACGGTGCCGGAAATCTCGGCCAACATGGCTTCGCGCTTCGGCTTACGCGCTTCAAAGAGTTCTTCAACACGCGGAAGACCCTGCGTAATATCCTTCTCGGAAGCAACGCCGCCGGTGTGGAAGGTACGCATCGTCAGCC
>CAZACG010000102.1:0-5851 GCA_964483645.1 uncultured Oscillospiraceae bacterium
GCAGGCTGTCGGCGCGTTGCGCATTGTCGATTCCGTGGACGGCATGATCTGGCTGGGCCAGACCACCTCTCAGATCGTCGATTTCCCGAACGTCGTTTGCGCTGCGGCGGACTATGATTATTCCGCTGTGATCGTTGAACTGATTAAGCGCACCGGCGAGGGCAAGACCGGCGGAGAGAACATCCCGCTCAACTACAACAACGGCGGTTTCGTTTACACCTTCTCCGAGAACGCCGAGCTGATGCCGCAGGATGTCAAAGCAGCCGCGCAGACTGCGCTGGACGCGATGGTTGCCGAGGCGAACACCGTCGATTTCAGCGATGTTGAGCTGAAGTAATTCCTGAATCCATGATGGACTGCCCAATTGAAATGCGGCAGTCCTTTTTGGCGGTATAGGGAATTGCGCAAAGCAGCGTATTTTCATACACAGCAAGAAACCACGGAGGTATGTGCATGTCCACCCCGATCACGAGCCTTCGCATCGATCACATCACCAAGCGCTTTCCGGGCGTCATTGCTTGCAGCGACATTTCTTTGTCCGTCGGCAAGGGCGAGGTGCTTGCGCTTGTAGGCGAAAACGGCGCAGGAAAGACCACGCTGATGAATATTCTGATGGGTCTGTATACGCCAGACGAGGGCAAAATCTATATCAACAACAAAGAAGTTGTTTTCAAGTCTCCCAGCGATGCGTTTGCCTGCGGCATCGGCATGGTGCATCAGCAATACATGCTGGTTCCGAATATGACCGTGACGGAGAATATTGCGCTGGGCCTGTCTCAAATGAAGGACGAGCGAGCAAACGAGCGCGGTGTAAAGCGCGTAAAAAAAGCGGTTAAGCTGGATTTGGCCGCCGTGCGCCGCCACATCGTCGCTATTTCCGAGCATTATGGTCTGGCGGTTGACCCGGACGCTTACATCTGGCAGCTGTCCGTTGGCGAGCAGCAGAGGGTTGAGCTGGTCAAAACGCTATGCTTCGGCGCAAAATTCCTGATTCTGGATGAGCCGACCAGCGCGCTGACCCCGCAGGAAACCGACGAGCTGATTGCGCTGCTGAAACGGATGTCCGCTGAGCTGTCCATCATCTTCATCAGCCATAAGCTAGCAGAGGTGAAAGCACTCTCGGACAAGGTTGCTATCCTGCGCGGAGGAAGGCTCGTGTTTCGCGGGAACACCGCCGATCACTCGGCGGCGGATATTGCCGCGCTGATGACCGGTCACGAGGTTTATCTGCCCACCAACAAGAGCCAGCGCCAGCCCGGCGAGGCCATGTTGGAAGTCAGCAATCTGTTTGTGCGCGGAGATCGGGGCAACATGGTGCTCAACAAGCTCAATCTGACCGTGCGCGCGGGTGAGATCGTCGGTCTTGCGGGTGTATCAGGCAACGGACAGCGCGAGCTGGCCGAGGCGCTTACGGGCCTTCGTACCATCGAAAGCGGCGAGGTGCTTTTGGATGGCGTGAATCTGTCGGGCAAGAGCCCCAAGCAGATCATTGCGCAGGGCATGGGCTATGTCCCTGAGGAGCGCAATGTGGAGGGTATCGTACCGAGCATGAGCATCCGGGAAAATCTGGTGCTCAAGGATATCGGCAGAGGGCCGTTTTCTCGCTTGGGTTTGATCAGCAACAGGAAAATTGATGAAAATGCCGAAACATTAAAGGAGAAGTTCGATATCCGCTGCCCGGGCGTTCATGTTGCGGCGGGGTCGCTTTCCGGCGGAAACATTCAAAAGGTCATCCTCGCGCGCGAGATCAGCCGCAGGCCGAAGTTCCTGATTGCCGTATATCCCATTCGAGGCCTTGATCTGGGCGCGGCGGAGTTTATCCACAAGCAGCTTCTTGCGCTGCGTGACAGCGGCGTGGGCATTCTGCTCATTTCCGAGGAGCTGGAGGAGATTATTGACCTTTCCGACCGCATCGCCGTCATTTTCAAGGGACAAATTCAGCGCACGCTGGGACGTGGAGAGGCGACACAGCGCAAACTGGGCATGATGATGGCAGGAGTGAAAGAAATATGAAAAACTTCAAACTGATCTATACCATCGGCGTGATCCTGCTGAGCGTGCTGCTGACGCTGGGCATTGCTTCGGCGATTCTGGCCGTGCTGGGCGCGGATGTGCTCAAGACATTCTGGGTTATCTTCTGCTATCCGTTTACCTCGTTTAAGAACCTTTCCGGCGTGATCAACATCATGACGCCGCTGACCATCGTGGGCGTGGGCATTTGCGTGGCCTATCGTAGCGGAATCATGAACATCGGCGGCGAAGGCCAGATGGTCATGGGCTTGCTGCTGGCGATTGTTTTTGCGCTCAACACCGAATTGCCTCGGGCGGTGGCTATTCCTTGTATCCTGCTTGTGGGTATGATCGGCGGCGCATGCTGGGGCGCGCTTCCGGGGCTGCTCAAGGCGAAATTCGGCGTGAGCGAGCTGCTTTCGACCGTTATGTTCAATTACATTGCCACGCAGTTCTATTCTTACTGTTTGCGCGTTCCGCTGCTGGATCCGGCTGTGGCGGGCGGCTCCGGCGATCCGCAGACGGTGAAGCTTGACGAGAGCGAGTGGCTTTCGCGGATCGGCGATCTTTTTGAAAATGTTCCCAAGGGTACACGCTTTCACACGGGCATCTTCATCGCCATTGCCGTAGCGGTGATCGTCTATCTGTTCATGTGGAAGACGCCTGTGGGCTTTAAGATGCGCGCGGCGGGTGCTTCCGAGCGCGCAGCGCGCTATGGCGGTATCAGCGTGAGCCGATATCTGGTGCTGGCGATGATCGTCTCGGGCGCATGCTGCGGCATGGCGGGCACGATCGAAATCCTGGGCGTACATCATCGCG
This sequence comes from uncultured Oscillospiraceae bacterium, assembly GCA_964483645.1. Taxonomy (GTDB): domain Bacteria; phylum Bacillota; class Clostridia; order Christensenellales; family Aristaeellaceae; genus Ventricola. The sequence continues at coordinate 2,830 of CAZACG010000102.1, forward strand.
GCCTGGGCAACTGCACGGGCGGTTACGGCTCTTCGGGCATTGTTGTAGCGCTCTTTGGCGGTTTGCACCCTATCGGCGTGATCCCGGCGGCATTCTTCTTCGCACTGATCTCCTACGGCTGCTCTGCGCTTCAGATTAACAAGATTCCGGTTCCCAGCAACATGATTGACGTATTGCAGGGATTGGTGATTCTGGTCATCGTAGCGGCCAAGCTGATTATTGCCAACCCATACCTCATGGATCGGGCGCAGCGCAGAGTCAAGAGCCTGATGGGAAGAAAGGAGGCCGCCTGATATGCTGGACTTCATCGTACTGTTTCTGACGGTAGGCATTCCGCTTTCAAGCGCGCTGCTGTTAGCCTCGCTGGGCGAGACGATCAATCAGCGCAGCGGCATATTCAACCTCGGCTGCGAGGGCGTGATGAGCATGGGCGCATTTGTGGGCATGCTGATTCCCTTTATGGTTGGCGGCTCGGCGAAGGTCGCATGGTATGTCAATGTATTGGGGCTTGTTGCGGCGGCGGCTGTAGGCGCGCTGCTGGGATTGCTTTTCGGCGTAGTCGTCATTAAATTCGGCGCGCCGCAGGGAATTGCGGGCATTGGCTTGCAGCTCTTTGGAACGGGACTTGCTGGGTCGCTGTATCGCCATTTTATAGGCGGTGCACAGGGCGTGGCTGGTATCGACTCGATCCGCATTCCGCTGCTGTCCGAACTGCCGATTGTGGGCAAAGTGCTTTTTTCCTGCAACCCGATGGTCTATTTTGCCTTCGCAATGGTGCCAATCGTTCACGCCATTCTGTTTAAAACGCCGTGGGGACTGCGTGTGCGCGCCTGCGGCACATTCCCGCGCGCGGCCGATTCCATGGGCATCAACGTGAGCAGAACGCGCTATCAGGCGCTGGCGTTAGGCTGCGCGCTGGGCGCGCTGGCAGGCGCGTATCTCTCGCTGTGCTATGCGAAGATCTTTACGGACACCCTCATTGGCGGTCGAGGATTTATTGCCGTCGCGCTGGTGTACTTTGGACGCTGGTCGCCTGTGGGCGTATTAGGCGGTGCGATGCTCTTTTCCCTTGCGCAAGCGTTGCAGTTGGCTGTGCAGGCCTACGGCTTTTCTGCGTTCCCCTATGAATTCCTCGTTATGCTGCCGTATGTGCTGGTGGTCGTTGTGCTGGTGTTTGTGGGCAAGAGCAAGCATGTCGGTCCGGCGATGCTGGGTAAGCCGTTCAATCGAGAAATGAGAACCTGAGAACATTGATTCATTTGGGGCGGACATCGACGAGCGTACGCATATGTCCCGGAAACAAAGGAGCGAGAGTTTTTTGAATCGAAGAAGACGAAGAAAACGGAAAAATGCAATGCTCTGTGCCGGACTGCGATGGCTTGACGAGCACGCGATGGAGCGCCGCGTCTATCAGCGGAAAAGAAGACGAAGGCGCAGGCGCGCTATGGTGGTTAAGGCACGTTCTCGTCAATCAATGACAGAAATGAGAGTTATTTGCGGAGCGCTCGCGGTTATATTCGTGATCTCCGTTATTCAGCTTGGCGGCATTGCGCTACGCAGCTTCAGGACAAAGAAGCAAAACGACGCACTTTCCGCGCTGCACTTGCAGTTAAGCGAGCCGGAGACAAGCGACGCGACATGGGGAACGCAAACGCCCGTAACGACGGCGCAGCCCGAAAGCACGCCAAGTCCTGCGCCAACGCCGACGCCTGTGCAGGCGACGCCTATGCCGGAGACGCCTGCGCCGACGGCAAAAAGCGGGGTTGTGCGGAACACCCAATACCAACAGGTCGGCGGCGAGGCGCTGCCGGAAATGGAAGCGCTGTACAACGAGAACCGTGATTTGATTGCATGGATTGAAATCCCCGAAGTACTGGATCTGCCAGTGGTATACAAGGACAACGCATACTATCTCTATCGGGATTTTTACAAGCAGAAGAATACCTCGGGAACGATTTTTCTGGATGAAAATCATCCGTTCCGCGAGAATACGCAGAATCTGCTCCTGCACGGACATAACATGAAGGACGGGTCAATGTTTGGGCATTTGGCGCGATATGTGTCGGATTCGACATATATCACCAACCATCCGTTTATTCGGTTCAGCACGCTATGGAAAAGGGAGCAATATGTGATTTTTGCCGTGCTGGATGTATCGCTGGATACGTCAAGCGATCGCTTTGTTAATTATTTTACCCATCATACGTTTAATTCTGATCGGGAGTTTGAGAACTATGTGCGTCAGCTTCAACTGAAATCCATTTACGCGATACCGCTGGATGTTCAGCCTTCGGACGCGCTGCTGACGCTTTCGACTTGTCTGAATGATGACCGTTTGGTGATCGTTGCCCGCCGATTTAGGGAGGGCGAAACGAGGAGCGAGCTTCGTAACATTTTGCGGCTGACGGTACGACAACACTAAGAAAGCGCCATTCCATCCTTGCAGATTTTGCTGCGCCGACAATTTTCACGCTGAGCGTATTTTTCGGATTCCTTCATGAAGTGGCACCGCGCACGCTGTTTTGCGCAATCTCCTATACGTCAAGAAAATCCTCCTTTGCGATAACCTGTGCAAGATTTATCGGCTGCACAAGAAGCAAAGGAGGTTTTTTGTGCAGGACGTAAAGCGTTGATCACATTCCATGTGGAAGCGCAAATAACGCGCTGTATGTACAGGGGTGTTTTCAACCATGCGTCGAGATCGAAATCGTCAATTATTCTGCGATCATGAACCGCCGGAGGAAAACGAGGCTCGGTAAAAAGCGTGCAGATGTGTACTGATGGTTATCTTTTCGGGAAAACGGGTTGACTGGATATATATTCATCACTACAATGGGAACGTGTGTTCTCGCTGTTCGTTTTTAAGGGGAGGAGAGAGAAAAGATGGCATTTGAGTGCGTGCTATATTTGAAGGAAGAATGCGACGGATGCGGAATGTGCGAGGAAGAAAGGCGCAGAAGGTATCTGGCAGACGAAGAGGCTTTGCTTGATGAAATCATCTGATGGAGGAGATGAGAAGCAT
>CAZACG010000103.1:0-5801 GCA_964483645.1 uncultured Oscillospiraceae bacterium
CGGAGGTGGACTGAATGCGCACGCAGTCCTTGAGCGGCTTGCCCATCAGGCCATAGGGATATGCCTCGCGAAGATCCGCCTTGGTCAAAAAGGGTAGCTTGTGTAGGTCTTCAACGCCCTTGATATCCTCGGGCGTCAGTCCTTTTTCTTCCATTTTCCGGCGATAGTAGGGGACGTTGTCCCAGACATGCTTGACCTGCTGGACCAGACGTTCATTTTGCCAAGCCAGCAGCTGCTCGCGGGACGCTGTTTCAATGTCAGCCTGATAATAATTCGGCATGGATATCTCCTCCTTCACAAGCTTCGATATCAGGCTTCACGGCCCAACAGGAAGGCTTTTTTGTTCAATTCAAGGAATTTGGCGGGAACGGATTGCTCAATGGCGTCCATCCATTCCTCCGTCGTGAATTCGAAATGACGCGAAAGATGCCCCATCAGCACGAGGTTAACGGCCTTGGCGGAGCCTGCTTTCTCAGCCAGCGCCAACGCGTCGATGGCATCGACGGGGATGCCCTTTGCCGTCATCTTGACGGCTAGATCGCTGGGATACTGCGCCGCGCCGGTGATGACGGGCATGGGATTCATCTCCTGCGTATTGGTGACGATTCTGCCGTCCTTACGCAGATACTCGGTCCAGCGTGCTGCCTCCAGCAACTCAAAGGAGACGATATAGTCCGCCTCGCCCTTGTCGATGACAGGGGAATAAACCTTTTCGCCAAAGCGCACATAGGTAACGACGCTACCGCCGCGCTGGCTCATGCCATGCACCTCGGAAACCTTCACGTCGTATCCCTTGCTCAGCAGCAGACGGCCCAGAAGCTTGGAAGCCAGCAGGCTGCCCTGACCGCCTACGCCAACGATCATGATGTTTTTCGTCTGCATGCTTAATCCTCCTTTGCTGCGCAGAGCGCGTCGAATTTGCAAAGCTGGGTGCATACGCCGCAGCCTGTGCATAGGGTATTGTCAATGCACGCTGTGCCGTTCTTCATGCTGATGGCCGGACAGCCGATCTTCATGCAGAGCTTGCAGGAGCGGCACTTATCCGTGGAGACGACGACGGGCTTGTTATGTTGCACATATTTGAGCAGCGCGCAGGGACGTCGGCTGATGATCACGGAAGTTTCCGGTGCGGCCAGCTCTTCTTTAATGGCGTCCTCGGTCTGCTTGAGATCATAGGGATCGACCACGCGAACGCGGCGGACGCCCACAGCGCGGCAGAGCGTTTCCAGATCAATCTTCGTGCAGGGATCGCCCTTGAGATTGAAGCCCGTTGTCGGGTTCTGCTGATGGCCGGTCATGCCGGTGATGGAATTGTCCACGATGATGATCGTGGCGTTGGATTCGTTATAGGCGGCGTTAATCAGACCCGTTACGCCGGAATGCATGAACGTGGAATCGCCGATGACGGCGACGGTTTTGCCGTCCGCCGCACCGCCCAGCGCCTTGGTGAAGCCATGTACGCCGGAGACGGAAGCGCCCATGCAGATGGTCGTATCCAGCGCGGCCAGCGGAGCTACGGCGCCAAGCGTGTAGCAGCCGATATCGCCCAGTGCGGTAATTTTGTTTTTAGCCAGCGTATAGAACAGACCGCGATGCGGACAGCCCGCGCACATCACCGGCGGGCGTGCGGGAATGGCGTCGTCCACCTTTCCGCCGGGGCAGGGGGCGTTCATCCCCAGCTTTTCGGCGACGAGATTCTGACTGAATTCGTCGATGCAGGGGAAGAGCGACTTGCCCGTAACCTTCAGCCCGAGGCTCCGGCAATGCGTCTCAATGAAGCTGTCCAGCTCCTCCACGACGATCAGCTCATCGACCGACGCGGCGAAATCCAGAATCTTCTTTTCCGGCAGCGGCCAGACCATGCCCAGCTTGAGCACGGGGTATTGATCTGCGCAAACTTCCTTAACATACTGATAGGAGGTCGAGGAGGTGATGATGCCGCGCGTGCGGTTTTTGCCTGGCTCTATGCGGTTGATTTCCGCCGTTTCCGCCCAGTCCGTCAGCGCCTTGGTGCGCGCTTCGACTACGGGGTGGCGGCGCTTGGCGTTTCCGGGCATCATAATGTATTTCTGAGGCGTCTTTTCATAGTTCTTGATGATCTCCACGCGCTCGCCGGGCTCGACGACGCTCTGAGAATGCGCGATGCGCGTACACATCTTGAGCAGCACAGGCGTGTCAAACTGCTCGGAAAGCGCATAGGCCAGCTTGGTGAAGGCAAGCGCCTCGGCAGAATCCGACGGTTCGAGCATGGGAAGCTTTGCGGCGCGCGCATAGTGACGGGAATCCTGCTCGTTCTGAGAGGAATGCATGCCAGCGTCGTCCGCGACGCCGATGACCATACCGGCGTTGACGCCCGTATAGCTGATGGTAAAGAGCGGGTCGGCCGCAACGTTCAGGCCGACATGCTTCATGCCGCAGAAGCTGCGCTTTCCGGCCAAGCATGCGCCGAAAGCGGCTTCCATGGCGACCTTCTCATTGGGCGCCCATTCGGCATAAACTTCCGGATATTTCGCCACGGCTTCTGTGATTTCCGTGGACGGTGTTCCGGGATAGCTGGATACAAATGCGCATCCGGCTTCGTAAAGTCCTCGGGCAACGGCTGCGTTGCCCAGCATAAGCTGTTTCATTGGAGAATCCCCCTTGTGTATATCCCGCAGACAAAAGTCTGTGGCAAGCATATCATCAATCAGTTCGACGAATCGCCTATGAAATCCTTGGCAGAGGCGGTCACTTTTTGCGCATAGCAGGCGAAAACTTCGTCAAGATGGGCTTCGGGAAGCTTCGGTGTGAGCAGACTGACCACGGGTACGAGAACCAGCCCTGCCAGCATGCAGAATGCGCCCGCATTGATCGGAGAGCGGAGCAGCGCAGGGAAGCTCTGCTTGAAGAAGATATTGGCCAGCATGACGAGTGTGGAGAAGATCAAGCTGACCCATACGGCGGCGGGCGTAGTCCGCTTCCAATACAGGCCGTAGAGGAACGGAGCAAGGAAAGCGCCCGCCATAGCGCCCCAGCTTACGCCCATCAGCTGGGCGATGAAGGTGACGTTGGAGGCATACTGGATGATCGCCAGCACCACGGAAATCAGGATGAACACGACAATCAGAGCACGCATGACCAGAAGCTGCTTTCTTTCGTCCATCTCTTTGACCAGACGACCCTTGATGAAATCGAGGGTGAGCGTGGAGGAGGAGGTGAGCACCAGAGAGGAGAGTGTGGACATGGAAGCGGAAAGTACCAGAATCACGACGACGGAGATCAGCAGCGGGGATAGGCCCGAGAGCATGGCGGGAATCACCGCGTCATAGCCCTGCGAGGCGACGTCGACCCGGTCTGCAAAGAGGCGGCCAAAGCCGCCAAGAAAATAGCAGCCGCCGGCGACAATCGCCGCAAAGATCGTGGAAATGACGAGCCCCTTGCTGATGGACTGCTCGCTTTTGATGGCGTAAAACTTCTGCACCATCTGCGGAAGTCCCCATGTACCCAAGGAGGTTAGCAGAACTACGCCGAGCAAATTGAGCGGATCGGGACCGAAGAAGGAGGCGAACACGCCGGGCGTGCTGCTTACGGTGGGATCGGATACATGCGCCAGCCTGTCGAGCGCTTCCATGAAGCCGCCCTGACTGTTTAAAACGGCGGCGATCACCGCGATAATGCCCACGATCATGATGATGCCTTGGATAAAGTCATTGATGGCGGTAGCCATATAGCCGCCCGCGATCACATAGATGCCGGTCAGGACGGCCATGACCATGACGCAGATGCTGTAGTCGATATCAAAGGCCATGCCGAACAGACGGCTCAGACCGTTATACAGAGAGGCTGTGTAGGGAATCATGAAGATAAAGATCACAGCCGATGCGGCGGTCTTCAGCGCAGGACTGGCGAAGCGTTTTTCAAAGAACTGGGGCATGGTTGCGCTGTTGAGATGCTGCGTCATCACGCGCGTTCGGCGGCCGAGAAACGCCCATGCCATCAGCGAGCCGATCACAGCGTTGCCGATGCCGGCCCAAGTGGCGGCGATGCCGTATTTCCATCCGAACTGTCCGGCATAGCCGACGAATACGACGGCGGAAAAATAGGAGGTACCGTAAGCAAAGGCCGTCAGCCATGGGCCGACGCTGCGTCCGCCCAGCACAAAGCCGTTAACGTCCGTTGCATGCCTGCGGCAGTAAAGCCCCACGCCAATGGTTACGCCGAAGAAGAGCGCCAGCATGGCAAGCTTGATGAACATATCCATAAGAACCGCTCCTTTTATCATTGGAATGCATTTGCGTCTCAGCTGTTGATCTGCGCCTGAACCAGACTGCCATGACAGTATTTTTCGCGAAGCAGCGGCTTTTCGATCTTGCCGGTGGGGTTGCGCGGAACACGATCAAAGATGATCCGACGCGGCCTCTTGTATCGGGGCATTCCCTCGCAGAAGGCGTTGATTTCCTCCTCGGTGCAGGAATAGCCTTCTTTGATTTCCACAATGGCGGCGGCGATTTCGCCGAGCCGGGGATGGGGCAGACCGATGACGGCGACGTCCTTGATCTTGTCAAAGCCGCGCATGAAATCCTCGATTTGAACGGGATAGAGATTCTCGCCGCCGCTGATGACAACGTCCTTTTTACGGTCGACCAGATAGATGAATCCATCCTCGTCCATGCGCGCCATATCGCCGGTGTAGAGCCAACCGCCGCGCAGCGTCTCCCGCGTTGCTTCTTCGTTTTTGTAATAGCACAGCATGACGCCGTCCCCTCGGACGATCAGCTCGCCCACGTCTCCCTGCGCGACGTCTTCGCCGGAAGGGGAGACGATGCGCGCTTCCCAATGATAGCCCGGCTTGCCGATTGCGCCGACCTTATGAATGTTCTCCACGCCCAGATGCACGCAGCCGGGGCCGATGGATTCGGAAAGGCCATAATTGGTATCGTACTGATGATGGGGGAAAGCCTTCAGCCATCGGGTGATGAGGCTGGGCGGTACGGGCTGCGCGCCGATATGCATCAGCCGCCATTGTTCAAGTGCATAGTCCTGCGGATGTACGCGCCCGGAATCCATGGCGTCCAGCAGATCCTGCGCCCAAGGCACCAGGAGCCAGACGATGGTGCAATGCTCGTCATTGACAGCGCGCAAAATCCATTCCGGCTTCACCCCGCGAAGCAGAACCGCCTTGCTTCCGGAAAACAGAGAGCCAAACCAGTGCATCTTGGCGCCCGTGTGATACAGCGGCGGAATGCACAGGAAAACGTCGTCGCGCTGCTGTCCGTGATGCGCATGCTCCACTTCGCAGGCGTGCGCCAGCGCGCGATGATTGTGCAAAATGGCTTTGGGGAAGCCAGTCGTTCCGGAGGAAAAATAGATGGCGGCGTGATCCGTCTCCTTCAGCGCTATGGGCGGCGCGCTTGAGGAACAGTACGCCTGCAAACGGATGCAATCCTCGGTGTAGGACGGACCGTTCTTGCCGACGAAGAACATGATTTTCAGATCGGTCAGCTCCGCATAAATCGCGTCTAAGCGGCTGACAAACTCCGGACCGAAGATCAGAACCTCCACATCGGCCAGATCAAGACAATACTTGATCTCATCGCTGGAATAGCGGAAATTCATCGGTACTGCGATGCAACCCGCCTTGAGAATGCCGAAATAGACGGGCAGCCATTCCAAACAGTTCATCATCAGAATGGCGACCTTAGCGCCTCGCTGAATGCCGCGGCTTAGCAGCAGATTGGCAAAACGATTGGCCCGATTGTCGAATTCACGCCAGCTGATTTCGCGGCGGTAGGGAGCGTCCGGGTTTGCGTTTTCAATCAGGT